>CAYVVX010000181.1:4093-8760 GCA_964455315.1 uncultured Planctomycetales bacterium
TTCTCACGTCTCCCGTCCCCCCCGCTCATCACTCATTACTCATCACTTCCCCTCCCCCTCAGCACCCAGCACTCAGCACTTCCCCCTTTCCCACTTCTCACTTCTCACTTCCCCTCCCCCCCTCAGCCGGTCTTCACCGACGCCACCAGTCGCCACAAGCCTGCCCCATCCACAAGCGCAATCGGCTCACCCTCCGACTATCCATCCCCTTCATGTACGCGGCAAGCCCGGTCACTTCGGAAAGAGGAAAGTGACGGCGAAGCGCAGGCCCCAGTCGGGTCCGTCGTCCGGGGCTTCGAGGTAGTACCGCCCGCCGAGCTGGAACTGCACCGGCAGTTTGCCGATGTGCACGAGTTGCGTTACGAATCCGTTCAACGGTACCGTCCACTGCTCGCCGTTCCAGTCGTACGTGGACTCGCTGTTCGTGCCGATGGTTGTCAGCGATTTGAACGTATACGTAAGAAACGGCTGCAGGAACGTCGCGTTGACGTCCGGCACATCGTCCGAGCCGCAGAGATGCCACAAGTGGTTCGCGAGGATGCCATAGGTCCAGCCATGCTCTTGTCTCAAAGCGACACCCGTCGGGCCGAGCGAGAACTGCTTCGAGCGGAAAAGATCGTCGGTACCGGTCGGAAACTGCATCGCCGGCCCGAAGCCCAGGATCCATCCGCCGACCGGCTCCACCGGCGAGAAGAAGAAGCTCTGCAGCACGTCGCCCATACCGAAGTCACTGCTGACGCCCGTCCGATCGGAGTCTTCCCACACGACGGGTAGGATGGTCCGTGAAATGATGTTCCAGTCCTTGTTCAGCGAGATGGGAATGACCGGCTGGATGTTGAGCAGGATCCGATTACCGTCCTTGTCCTCACCGATGCCGCTGTCCCAGTTGAGCTGAAAGGGAACGCTGATCAGGTCGGCCACGGGGTTCTGCAGTTTCATGGCCAGATCGTGGCTGCCGTCGCCGGAGGCCGACTCAGTAGAGTCATCGTGCTTCGAAGCGGCAGAAGACGTCGCGCCGGATGACCCTCCGCGCGCATCGTCCGCGGCAAGGAAAAACCGCTCGTCCTCAAGAACGGTGTCGGCCGGATACTTGTGCTGCTCGGACGCATCCGCGGTTTCGTGTGGTCGAAGGCTGAACTCGAGATCCCGGTCAAAAGTCTCTCGTCCACCGTCGGTATGCCCCGACGCCCGGTACCCTTGTTGCTGGGCGAGCGCTGACTGCGTCCACGCCATGCTCGGACAGAAAACACAAGCCAGGAGCAAACGCCCGATCACGCGTCCCCTCGAATTCGCAGGTGTCGCTCTTAATTCGCTCATGTGGTCCTCCTCGCCGTTTCTCACTTGCTTTCCGTCGTCGCAAACGCATAAACCCGACCCCAGTCCCTCTTCATGTCTACCACCGTCCAGCCGCGCCGGCCGGCCTCATCGAGCGCCTTGTCGAGATGCCCGATGTGCGAGTCGCGGTCGTACGCCCACTCACGTTCGGCATCCGTGTGGTGAACCAGCAGGCAGAACCGGGCGCCCTCGCCCGCGGCCGTCCACTGGAGCATCTGCAGGTCGCCGTCGGAGTTGCCGAACGCCGCGATCGGGCGACGGCCGATGTGGGCATTGATACCGATGGGCTTGCCCTCCTTGTCATCGATGAAGTCGATCTCCGGCAGCCGCACCAGCACCGGCACGTCGCCCCGCATCTCAAACCTGGTCTTGATGCTGCTCCCCACGATCTGCTCCGGCGGGATGCCGTAGACCGCTTCCGCCCACGGCCGCATGAACTCGATGCCGCCGCCGGAGACGATAAACGTCTTGAAGCCGTTCGCACGCAGGAACGCGAGCAACTCGAGCATCGGCTGATACACCATCTCGGTATAGGGCCGCCTGGTCTGGGGATGCCGCGCCCTGCCGATCCAGTCCTTCACGGTTTTATCGAAATCCGCGGTGGTCATGCCGGCATGGGTGGCCACGACGATTTCGAGGATGGCCTTGTCCCCACCCGCGAGAGCCGCCTTCACATCGCCCTTCAGCAGCGACGCGAACGGCTCCTTGTCCTTCCACTCGGGATGCTGCGGGGCGAGTTCCTTGACCCGGTCGAGTGCGAAGATGAGCTGGAAATACATCGGCTGCTCGGCCCACAGCGTGCCGTCGTTGTCGAACGTGGCGATGCGCTCGGCCGGCGGCACGAAGTCGGCCCCGCCCGGCGTGGTCACCTTCTTCACAAATGTGACGATGGATTCCTTCGTCTTCCCGTCGTTCCAGGAAGGAAGCGGATCAGCGCTCTGGGCCACGGCCAGGCCGCTGCATACGCACACCAGGACGAGGGGCGACACGTGGAGGGAGCTGCGCTCGAATCTCACGGGATCAGTCCTTTCCGACTGCCTTGTGCGCAACCGACCCCCGGCGCGGCGCGATGACCGGCGACAGCCGCATCGTTGCCGTCGGCCATCCGCTGTGCACCGAAAATGGTCGGCTGGCTCACGTCAAAGAGGCCACATGACTCTTGTTCTCAGGACGTTCAGTTGCCCGTCGGCAATGGGAGGCTGATACCCTCCTTGCCCAGCTGCTGCCGAACCCAGTCGAACTTCTGGAAGTTGGTGATCGTGATCGGACCGGTGTACACCTCGCTCTGCAGCTTGCGCGGGGGATACTGGAGATACGTCTTGACCAGCTTCTTCGCCTCTTCGTTGATGGTCACCAGCGTCCAGGTCCGTTCGGTGTAATTGTTCATGAAGATGTCGTAGCGTTCCTGCGGATCCTGCCACAGGTCGAACACCTGCGGCACGGTGGCCACGTACTTGTCCGGCCCCTTCCAGCCCTGGTTGCTGTCCACCGCCAGCCCGCCCGTGGCCTGCCCGTTGTCACCGCGCAGGTTGAACACCGCCTTGTAGTTGCCGGCCCGTACGGCACCCGGGCTGAGTTCGTTCTCGGTGAAGTAGAACCACGCCTTGCGGGCCGACTTGCCCGTTCCCAGCAGGATCGGCGACATGTCGTAGCTGTCGAAGATGATCGGCTGGCCTTCACGATCCTTCTCCGGCAGCTTCACCCCCGCCACGCTGGCGAAGGTCGCCATCAGGTCCAGTCCGCCGACGATGTCATGATTCTTGCTTCCCGGCTTGATCTTCCCCGCCCAGGACGCGATCGCCGGAACGCGGTTGCCGCCCTCGCGAACCGTGCCCTTCGTGCCGCGGAACGGCGTGTAGCCCGCGTCCGGATACACATCCTGCCACGCACCGTTGTCGGTGGTGTAGAACACCAGCGTATTCTTGTCCAGGCCCAGATCACGCAGCTTGTCCAGGATGCGGCCGATACGGGCGTCGAGCTCCACCACCGAATCCGCGTACTTGGACTTCGACAGCGACTTGTGCTCGTAATCCGGGTGCGGAAGGTTCGGCTGGTGAACCTTCATGAAGTTGACATTGATGAAAAACGGCTTGCCGGAGTCCTTCGCCGACTTCTCCAGGAACTCGATCGCCGCCTTCTCGACGTAGCCGTCGAAATACGGGATGCCCACCACGCCCTTCTCCGGCGTGTCCACGTACTGCCCGTTGATCTTGAAGTCCTCCTTGGCCTTCTCCCCCGCCTTGCCCGAGAGCGAGCCCTTGGTGACCTTGACGAACATCGCCCGCAGTTCCGGATCCATGTCCGGGAACCACGTCGGGTCCGCGTAGGTGTAGGCGTTCAGGTGATACAACCCGACGTACTTCATCTCGTCGTAGCCCTGCGCATTGGGCAGCGCGTAGTCATCCTCGCCAAGATGCCACTTGCCCGTGAAGTAGGTCTGGTACCCGCCCTGCTTCAGCACCGACGCCAGCGTCCACTCCGCCGCCGGCAGGCCCCCGCCCTGGCCCTGGAACGCCACCGTGGTCATGCCGCTGCGGTTCGGAATCCGCCCCGTCTGCATCGCCGCCCGACCCGGCGTGCAGCTCGGCTGCGCGTAGAACGAGAAGAAGGTCATGCCCCCGTCCGCCAGCCGGTCGATGTTGGGGGTGGGCATCCCGCGGCCTTCACCGCCGCCGTACGGCCCCAGGTCGCCGTACCCGGTGTCATCGGAAACGATGAACAGGATGTTGGGCTTCTCCGCGGCCTGTGCCGCACCAATGGTGCACAGCAGAACAGCCGAAGTGGCCAAGCCGGCCAGGGCGCGCGTAAGCGATTGTTTTCTTCCCATTGCTTTACTCCTGTTTGATGTGTCCAGCTTCAATTAAGAATCAGTACGGTTTAGCCATTCTTGCGACCCCGAACGACTAGTAAGCACGGGGCATTTTCAAATCACGCAACTCGCATGGGAGACCCTGAGTTGCGTTTTATTCGAGACCCCCTGGAATCAGCGTAACTCCTTGTCGCAAAATGGCTAAAGTTCACAATCAGAGAACCCGGCATAATGCTGGGCAATTTGTCGAACTGGCGGATTCTCCCGCATCGCCCCTTCCTCGGCCACACTGCCCGCCCCCCAGCGTACCACGCCTATAACCCCATTCCACGGCACTGTCAAGCAGAACCCGGCGCCAATCCCCGGTAAAAAGTGGCTACCGCCGTCCCTCCCCCGCCCCCCTTCCGGCGAGGGTGGCACGGTCTGATGTACCCCAGCGTTGCAGAAAAGATCAACCACAGAGACACTGAGAAACTATGAATGCCGGGGCTCCCGGTTTGGGCTATCCTTCGGGATCATCGTC
>CAYVVX010000182.1:0-4980 GCA_964455315.1 uncultured Planctomycetales bacterium
ACGTCCCCCACTCCATGGTCCACGTGCCGCTGCATGTCTCCGATAAGTTCGCCGGCAAGTCGTCGCGCGGGTTGTTCGGTGACGTGGTCATGGAGGTGGACTGGTCGGTGGGCGAGATTCTCGACGCCGTCCGCCGCAACGGTCTCGATGAGCGGACAATGGTGATCTTCACGTCGGACAACGGCCCGTGGCTCAGCTACGGGACGCACGCCGGATCCGCCGGGCCGTTGCGGGAAGGCAAGGGCACCACCTTCGACGGCGGCTGCCGCGAGCCGACCATCATGCGGTGGAAGGGAACCATTCCCGCGGGCACCAGCTGTGACACGCCGGCCATGACCATCGACATTCTCCCCACCATCGCTCACCTGATCGGGGCCACGCTGCCCGACCACAAGATCGACGGCATGAACATCTGGCCGCTGGTCGAGGGCCGGCCCGGCGCCAGGTCGCCGCAGGAGGCGTACTTCTTCTACGCGGGCGAGGGCCTCGAAGCGGTCCGCATGGGCCGGTGGAAACTGCACTTCCCCCACGACTACCGGACCCTGGGCGGTCGCCAGGGCGGCACGGAGGGCAAGCCCGCGGCCTACGAGCGCGCCGAGGTCGATCTTACCCTGTTCGATCTGGAAAACGACGTGGGCGAAACGACGGACGTCAAGGATCAGCACCCGGAGGTGGTGGCCGCGATCACCCGACTTGCAGACCGGATGCGCGAAGACCTGGGCGACTCGGCCAGGAAGATGACCGGTTCCGGGCGGCGCCCGCCGGGGCGGATCGGGAAGGATGATCGACGCTTCATCGTGCGCAACGGAGAGCAGACCCCGGCCGAGTAGCCGCTCGAGAATGCCGCGGTTCAGCGTTCCTGCGACCGTGCTCGGCGATGGGACTTCAGTCGATACAGGCAGGATCTCCGGGGTTGCCGGCTCCGCTCATGCACGCCTTGAAGATCACGAAATCGCCCAGGTCGATGTCCTCGTCCGCATCCAGGTCGGCGCTACCGCAGCCCGAGGCAATCGGTTCACCCGAGCCGGAGTAACAGGCCTGGAACTGGCCGAAGTCCTCCATATCCACATCCCCGTCATTGTCACTGTCGCCCGGGATGTTGCTCCTGACCGTGATGGTGACGTCGTCTGCGCTCTGCAACTCGCTGTCGGAGGCGGTCAGCATCAGGACATAAACCCCCGACAGGCTCATCTCCGCGGTGGTATCCACGGCAGCGGAGTGGCCGAACTGCACCGTGCCCGGCCCGCTGACCCTGGTCCAGGAGGTGGTGACCGCGGCCGGAGGGTTGGGCAGTCCGTCGTCCGTGACCGTGCCGTTCAGAAAGACGATCTGTCCTGAGTCGACGACCTGGTCAGGCCCGGCCGATACGCCGGGAGCGATGTTGTCGGCAGGGCCGGTCCGGATCACCAGGATGGCCACGTCATTGGAGGTCGCCGTGTCGATGGTCCGCGTGCCGTTCCCGGCGATGCTGCCCAGGCCGGCGGACACACCGCTGTTGATGTCCAGCCGGATGACGTCGAAGTCACCGCTGACCCCGGCCAGGTTGAGCGTGAAACTGCCGCCTGCCTGCTTGAAGACGGCGTAGTTGTTGCCGAACCTGCCGCACTGACCGGAACTGACCAGACTGTTGGAGGGGGTGAAGTTGCGCGTGTCGAGATCCTTGTAGAAATCATGGAAGTAGAGCATGCGGACGGCGCCCGGATCGGTGGTCACGTCGTTGATGTTGTAGTCCGGGAAGTGGGCCCGCATCAGGCTGCCCATGGTCGGGTAGGCCAGGGCCGCGACGAAGTTGCGGTGTGTGTTGCGAATGCCCAAGGCCACGTCGTTGTCATACACCGGCGGCTCGTACCAGTACTCCTCGAACCAGACCGGCTTGCCGTAGCCGCGGTAGTTGAGAGCGCTTTGCCACTGGGTCTCGGTCCGGCCGATCTGCACTTCGATGTAGTCGATGTTCGCGTTGCCGACGCTGCTGGTGTCCACCGCGGTGTGGTGGCTGCCGATCGGATGATCGTAAGGATCCTCGTCCCTGACCAATTGAGCGTCAGACGACACCTGTTGCTGCCACGTGCCGCCCCACGGCGGGTTGGCCTCGTTGACCTCGCCGTACAGACACCAGCGCACGTTGTAGGCCGTGTAGCGGGCGACGCAGTAACGGAACCATCGGTTGTTGCGGTCCAGCGTGGCCATCTTACCCCACCAGTTGCTGTTGCCCGGGAATCCGCCGATAGTCAGCCCCATCATGATGCCACGGTCATTGGCGTACTGGACCATCTGATCCAGCCGCTGGAAGTAGGCCATGTCCGGCGTGTCGGTCTGTGGATCCTTGCCGGGAAACGCCTCGGGGACGCCCGATCGCGAGTAGATGGCCAACCAGATGCATCCCAGGAAAGTGTTGAACCGCTGCGCCTGACGGGCATTGATCCAGGCCTGCCATTCGGCGGTCGTCGTCTCCTCGGAGAACGACCACTGGGTATCCCCGACCGGCAGAAACCCGGTGCCATCGGACAACTGCCAGGCGTGGCCGTTGCGCTCCAGGAAGCCGTGGTACAGCGTATTGGCCGTCAACTCCCCCGGAGTCGGGGCCACGGCGGTCACGCTGCCGGAGACGCCGTTGAGTCCAGCATCCGACGAGGACGTGGCCCACGACCATGTCCCCTCAGTCGGGGCGGCGAAGCGGATGCGCCAGACATTGCCGCCGTCCCAGAAGCCCTTCATGGTCAGCACCTGCCCGCTGGCCGGCCCGGAGACGCAGGTGAAGGAGGCGGTGACGGCGGGGCCATCGAGGTAGGGATTGCCGGACGCTGACGCCGCTCCCAGAGCCAGCTCGTAAACCCGGAATGTCGTGATCGAGCCGGGAGGCGTGTTGAGCAGGCCGACGCCGGCCGCGCCCTGGTATGTAAACAACATGCGGTTGAAGGTGATGGATTGTGATCCGGTATCCCTGACGCGGACGGAACTTCCGGCAACGAGGGTGTAGGTGCCGAGGTCAAAGCTTTCACAACCGCCCTCGGTGCCGTCGCGCTGGCTCTTGTCGATCGTCGTGGTTCCGTTGGCATGGGTCACGATGTACCGGGCGGGATAGGAGGCACGGCTTGCGGAATTGCGGTACTGGGCGTTGAGCTGGTACCGGCCGGGCGGCAACTGGCTGGCCCCGGAACCGAAGGGCGGGGCATAGTCCACCCACTGCTGGCCGGAGGGGCTCGGTTCGCCCGGCTCCTGGTAGGAGGAGGTATACCAGTAGCGCTCCGGGCAGCCGCCCAGGTGGGCCCGGGCCACGTTGGTCCGCCGGAAGTAGGGGTTGTCCCCGTTCAGGCCGTCGTTGGCGTCGGTCTTGGGCTGGGTGGTCTCCTCATCGCCGGTCGCGCTGTCGACGTTGAGCTGATAGACGTCGTTGGGATTCAACTGCCTGGGGCTGGTATAGGTGGCCGCGCGTACCGCCGGCAGCGGCAGGACTCCGATCAGCAGAATCGCCAGGTCAACCCGACCAGACCCTTTCGTCGCCCGTCCAGGCATCGAGTTCCTCCTCCCGTGTCGATCGCAGCAGGTGGACTGAGAGCCACCGGCTCTGATGATAGCCTCGGCAGTACCCCCGCTCCAAATCCGCCGTGGCGCGAATGTATCCCGCGCAGGTGGTGAGCACGGACTGGGCTGTCTTGTCGAAATGACCGGCGAAGCGTCTCTGGCGTCGCCTCCGCGGGAGAACCCACATCGCTGAATTGTGAGCCCTCACGGGATGCGGTAGACTCTGGAATCGCGCGTGTCTCGCGTGATGCCGAACTGCCGATCACCGGCGATCTATCGGACAGCCACCAGATCAGGATGCAAAAGATGAAACAGCCCATCAAACGTCGTGACTTGCTCAAGAACGCCGTCGTAACGGCCGGCGGGCTGGTCCTGGGAGGGTGCACCGACCTGCCCCGGCAGGGCCGGATGGCGAAAGGCCGATCGCCCAACGACAAGCTGAACATCGGCATTATTGGCGCGGGCGGACGCGGCAAGGCGAACACCGAAGGCGTCGCGCATGAGACCATCTACGCCCTCTGCGACATCAATGACGACATGCTGGCCGAAGCGGGGAGCACGTATCCCCAGGCGAAGAAGTTTCGCGACTGGCGGGAGGTGATCGGCGACCCGCAGGTCGATGCCGTGGTGATCAGCACGGCGGACCACCACCACGCCCTGGCCGCGATCAAGGCGATGCGCGCTGGAAAGCATGTCTACTGCGAGAAACCGCTCGCTCACACCGTCCACGAGGCGCGGATGATGCAGCAGGAGTACGCCAGGCGGCGCGATCGGGTGGTCACCCAGATGGGCACGCAGATTCACGCCGGGGACAATTATCGCCGCGTGGTGGAACTGGTGCGGGCCGGCGCCATCGGTCCGGTGCGTGAGGCACATGTCTGGTGCGGACGAACCATCAAACCCGTCGATCCGGTCGTGCTGGAAGCCCAGCCCACACCGGCCACGTTTGACTGGGACATCTGGCTGGGCCCGGCCGCGATGCGGCCGTACAACTCCGGTTACTGGGAGGGGGGAAACCTCAACTGGAATCGCCGCTGGGAATTTGGGAACGGCGTACTGGGCGACATGGGCAGCCACCTGATCGATCTGCCGTTCTGGGCGCTGGATCTGACCTACCCGACCTCGGTGGAGTCCGTGGGCCCCCCGCCGGACCCCATCGCCTGTCCGCCCTGGCAGATCGTCACCTGGGAACACCCCGCTCGAACCGGCAACGAGAATCTCGCCGTACCGGTGACGGTCACCTGGTATCACGGTCCCGAGGGCATGAAGCGGCGACTGGATCTCCTTGGGCCGCGCGTGCAGGGGGACACGGATCTGGACGGCTGGGGCATCGGCGTGACCTTCGTGGGCGACCGCGGGCTGCTCTCCGCGGATTACGGGAAGTACGTGCTCAGCCCAGGCAGGGACTTCGCCAACTACCGCCCGCCTGCCCCGTCGATTCCCGAATCAAAGGGGCAT
>CAYVVX010000182.1:4990-8753 GCA_964455315.1 uncultured Planctomycetales bacterium
CGGCGCTTGAGCGCCGCGAACAGCAGCAGCCAGGCGCCGAGCACGATGAAGCCGGACCGTGCCGGGACGAAGCTCACCTGGGACCACGTCAAGGGTCGAATCACCAACGCGCCGGACGCGATGAAGTACATCAGCAAGGACTACCGCAAAGGCTGGAGCATTTAGCGCGACAGCATCGAATCGGATAGCCCGTTGAGACACGGATGGAGTCAAGTCATGCCAATCCACAAGCAGGTCAGGCTGTCCCGCCGCACGTTGCTCGGTTCGGGCATGGCGGCTGCGGCCCTCGGCGGCGCCCCCCCGACGGCCGGCGCCGGCGATCGAGAACAGGACGCGGTGTCCCCGGTCACCAGGGCGTTCATCGACGGCACCGGGCCAGGCTGGCGCGGGCTCGGCAAGGACGATTTCGTCAACGTGAACTGTCACGAGGATACCTGGACGTGGAACGAACGGGGCGTTCATTGCACGGGCCAGCCCATCGGCGTGATGCGCAGCGTAAAGACGTATACGAACTTCGAGCTGGTCTGCCAGTGGATGCACCTGCGCGCCGCGGGCAACAGCGGTGTGTTCGTCTGGACGACCGAAGCGTCCATCGAACAGCTCGCCAAGGGCGGCAAGCCGGGTTTGCCCAAGGGCATCGAGGTGCAGGTGCTGGACCTGGCCTACGGCGAACAGTATGAACGCCAGCACAAGAAGCCGCCGGATTGGTTCACCAGCCACGGTGACGTCTTTCCCGTCGGCGTGAAGATGACACCCTTCCCGCCCGTGTCGCCGAACGGTAATCGCAGTTTCCCGTCCAAGAACCTGTCCAGAGGCGCCAACGAGTGGAACCATTACTACGTCCGCGCCATCAACGGCGAAGTGCGCCTCTGGGTCAACGGTGAAGAAGTCTCCGGCGGCAATGCATGCGATCCGCGTTCGGGCTACCTGTGTCTCGAATCCGAAGGCTCTCCCATCGACTTCAGGAACCTGCGCATTCGTGAGTTGCCGTAGACCGCGCCGCGAGCAGAGGCTTCCCTCGAGGCCACGGCGTTAACGAGACATGCCGCACCGTGTCGGGCCGGGACGCCGCTTCTGAAGTGAGGTCAGCTTCCCATGCTCACCCTCCTTTCGAGATTCCAGGGCTGCATGCTCGGCCTGGCCGTCGGCGACGCCCTGGGCCGGCCCACAGAGTTTCTCCACAGCATGGAGCAGATCCGGCAGGAGTTCGGCCCGGCCGGAGTCACCGACCTGAAGTCCGACCGGCACCCGGCGGGAACGTACACCGACGACACCCAGATGAGCCTGTGCGTGGCCCGCGCGCTGATCAGAGCGGGCCATCAGACCCTGGATGAGCTCATGGAGGATATGGCCGCTGAATTCGTGGCGTGGAACCGTTCGCCGGAAAACGACCGGGCACCGGGCAACACCTGCATGGCCGGCTGCGCGAACCTTGAACGGGGCCTGCCCTGGCGTGAGGCCGGCGTGGCTGAATCCAAAGGGTGCGGCAGCGCCATGCGAACCGCGCCGATCGGTCTCTTTTTTCACGAGGACCAGACAAGGCTGATCGAAGTGGCCCGGGCCAGTTCACTGGCCACGCACGGGCATCCAACGGCGCTGGCGGCGGCGGCCGGGACCGCGCTGCTGCTGGCCTGGGCAGTGAACGGTGATGAACCCGAAGACTACCCCCGGCGCCTGGCCGAAACCCTGATGGCGATGCCGGGCGGCGGGGAAACGGCTGCCCTGGTGGCGAAGGTTCCCGGCCTGCTGGACAGCCCGCCGGACGAGGTTCTCAGGAAGGGTGTGCTCGGCGAGGCATGGGTGGCCGATGAAGCGGTCGCCAGTGCCCTGTATTGCTTCTGCCGAAGCCCGGACCAGTATCGTGAAACCGTGATCACCGGCGCCAACACGGTCGGGGATTCGGACAGCATCGCGTGCATCGCCGGAGCCGTCAGCGGGGCCTACAACGGCCTCGCGGGCATCCCCGACGAGTGGCGGCAGCGAGTGGAGCAGTCAGAATACCTTCACGACGTCGGCGAAGGTCTTCTGCAGGCTCGCCGGCGGGCCAACTGAATCAACGGAAACGGCTGTTCATAACCTCAGGGAGACCATGATGAGATCCACGCTGCCGCTGCTCGCAATCACCCTGCTCGCCGCATCCGGCCCTGCCCTGGCAGGTGAATCCGGGGCCCGCGACCTCTACGCCGACACCTGGGTCGGCACGGACGCCCTGGGCCGCACCATGCCGACCATCGCCGACGCGGGCCCGGTCAAGACGGACCACCTGCGCGCCGTGAGCATCTTCTACATCACCTGGCACGGCGACAGCCTGGCCAAGCTCAAGAGCCCCTACGCCGCCGACGTGACCAGCATCCTCGCCGGGGATCCGGCCGCGCGTCTCGACGCGAAACATCCGCTCTGGACCGGAGGGATGTATCACTGGGGCGAACCGGAGCTGGGCTATTTCCTGAGCAAGGATCCCTACGTCATCCGCAGGGACATGTCGATGTTGGCCGACGCGGGGGTGGACGTTCTCATCATGGATGTGACCAACGCCGTGCGCTACTGGGACGAGTGGGATGTTGTGTTCCCCGTGATGCAGCAGATGAAAGCCGAGGGCAACAAGGTGCCGCGATTCTGCTTCTGGGCCTTCAACGGCCCGTCCATCACGGTCGTGCAGGATCTCTATGAGAAGATCTACCAGGTCGAGAAGTACAAGGATCTCTGGCACGACTGGGACGGCAAGCCGCTGCTGCTCTACAACGGCAGCCCCGCCACAGACTCCAATCGCGGGGGCATCCAGCATCCCAACCCGAACTATGACGCGGCAGCGAAGACTGATGCGAACCACCCGCACTTCGGCGACCCGGAGTACGCCGAAGAGTTCTACCAGGACTACACGAAGGCGGTGAAGGACTTCTTCACCCTGCGGACCATGTGGTGGGGCTATCACGAGTGGGCCGGCCGGCGCTTCGTCGGGACGGAGGATAACTGGAGCTTCGGCTATGCGCTCGACGACGAACGGGTGCGCCGCATGGATCCGGTCGCGCTCGTGTCGCGGCACAACGGTGAGCAGGAACAGGCCGCGCTCACCCCCGCGCAGCATCCCGTGAGCCTGACCGGCAAGTGCTGGACCCGCGAACATGGCGAGCCGAAGCTGAACGAGTTCGACCTGCCCGTGCCCACCTTTGTCCCCTGGCTGGGCAGGACGGTCGAGCATCCCGAAGGCTACGGCATCTACTTCCAGCAGCGCTGGGAAGAAGCACTCGCAGCCAATCCGCGGATGATCTACATCAACGACTGGAACGAGTGGACCGCGGGCAAGTATCACCCCGACGAAGGCCAGACCTACCCCTTCATGCGCCGCGACTCCACCTACCGGTTCATCGACCAGTACAACAGCGAGTTCAACCGCTGCTGCCAGCCCATGAAAGGCGGCTACACCGACAACTACTACATGCAGATGGCCCAGAACATCCGGCGCTACAAGGGTGTCCGGCCGATCCCGGTGTTGCGCGGCGGTCCGGGGGCCGTCATCGACGGCGACTTCACCGATTGGGACAAGGCCGAGGTCGAGTACCGCGACACGGTCGGCGACACGATTCATCGCGATTACCCCGGCTACGGCGGGCTGCACTACAAGGACGACTCGGGCCGCAACGACATCGTGACCTGCAAGCTTCTGGTGAGCGGGAAGGACATCGGGTTCTACGCGGAGACCAGGAACGCCCTCACCCCCCGGACGGACCCGAACTGGATGCTGCTGCTCATCGACGCGGACAAC
>CAYVVX010000183.1:0-6528 GCA_964455315.1 uncultured Planctomycetales bacterium
CTGCGATCGGGTGGTCAAATACATCGACATCCCCCTGCAGCACATCAACGACCGCGTGCTCAAGGCCATGCACCGCCGCGTCACCCGGGCCCAGACGGAGATACTGCTGGGCAAGCTGCGCGACCGTATCCCCGGGGTCGCCATCCGCACCACGCTCATCTCCGGCTTCCCCGGCGAGACGGACGCCGAGTTCAAGGAGTTGCTGGCCTTCGTGCGCGACTTCCGCTTCGCCGCCCTGGGCGTTTTCCCCTACTCGACCGAGCCGGATACCCCGGCTGGGCGCATGAAGGAACAGTTGCCCGCGAAAGTTCGCCAGGAGCGGTCTGACGCGATCATGGTCGCCCAGCAGGAGGTCGCTTTCGCGGACGCGAAGTCCCGCAAGGGCACTTTCCTCGACGTGCTCATCGACCAGAAGGTCGCGGACGGACAGTTCGCCGGGCGACATCCGGGACAGGCGCCCGAGGTGGACGCCGTGACCTACGTTCTGGCCGACGATCTCGAGCCCGGACAACTCGTGCGCACCCTGGTTCAGGACGCCCAGGCATACGATTTGATCGCCCGTCCGACGGGTGCTATGCTGCCGGTGGTGGTATCCTGAGACGGCGCGCCGGATTCATCCCCAGCGTCAACGCATATGTTCCAATCCCCCCGCGGGGGGGGGCCATTGGCCTGGCATGAGGGGACAAACGCCGCGCAGATCGCCGTATTCGCCATCGCCAGGGACGCTCGGCCGGGAGCCGGTCCCATTCTTCAACGAGCGGCCAAGGGTATGAGAATCAACCTTCCCAATCAGATCACCCTCGCGCGTCTGGTCATGGCCATCGTCTTCCTGGTCTGCCTTGCGCAGTTCGAGATCCGCGATCCCTCCCCGACCTACTGGCTGCTGGACCTGTGCGGCGGATTGTTCATCGTGGCCGCGTTGTCCGACATCCTCGACGGCTATCTCGCCCGCAAGCAGAACGAAGTCACCTCCTTTGGGCGGGTCATCGATCCGTTCGTGGACAAGATCCTGGTGCTGGGCGCGTACGCATTCCTGGCCGGCGACGGCTTCGTGACGCCGGCGGGCGAAAAGGTCAGTGACGTGTCCGTGTGGATGGTGGTGGTGATCCTCGGGCGTGAGCTGCTGGTCACCAGCCTGCGCGGCGTGACCGAGGCGGGCGGCCAGTCCTTCGCCGCCAACGTGTACGGCAAACTGAAAATGGCCCTGCAGTCGATCACCGTCGGCTGGGTGCTGTTCACCGTCGCCCATCCAGGCATGCCCTGGCTGCTCATCGCCATGCGCCCGTTCATGGTCTACGCGACCGTCGGCGTGACCCTCCTGTCCATGTTCCCCTACCTGAAGATGGCCCGCGGCGTGCTCACCCAGATGTCGGTGGCCACCAAGTGATGCGCCGCTGGATGATGACCGGGCTGGGGCTGGGTTTCGCCCCGGTGGCGTCGGGAACATTCGGCAGCGCGGGCGCGGCAGGCGTCGCGTTCCTGCTGTACCTCGTGGATCGATCCGCGGGCGGCATGCCACTCATGGATGCCGGCTTGCTGGTTGGCACGATTCTCGCGACTGTCGGGTGCGTGGTCTGGGGGCGCTGGGCGATCGATGAGTTCGCCAGGGTCGCCCGCAAGCCGGGTGATCCCGGACCGGTGGTGCTCGACGAGTTCGCCGGCCAGTGGGTGGCACTGATCGCCCTGCCCATGCCGTCGCTGTGGTGGGCGCTGGCGGTGTTCGCGGCGCAGTTCTTCCTGTTTCGGCTGTTTGATGTGCTCAAGCTGCCCCCGGCGCGGCAACTGGAAAAGCTGCCCGTGGGCTGGGGCATCGTCTGTGATGATCTTGCCGCCGGTGTGCAGGCCAACCTGGTCGGGCAGGTCATCTTTCGGATGCTGCTGCCGATCTGAGGGTGGTTCGTGGTTCACGGTCCAGCCCACTCTCTGGCTTGTGCCCCGTGTGTGTTTTCGTGGCAGAAATCCGTATTCGGACACCTGATCTCCGATCACAACTGGATCATGGCCAGGAATCCTGCGATATGAGAGTTCGGGCGGCCCCGCGTATCAGGCCGCAGATTCGACCGAAGAGGAACTCCGTGTGAGTGACACCCTGCGGGCTATCATTCTGGGCATCGTCGAGGGGCTGACCGAGTTCCTTCCCGTGTCCAGCACCGGGCACATGATTCTCACCGAGCCCCTGCTGGGCATCGCCCAGGAGGATCGCTTCTGGAAGGTCACCTTCGACATCTTCATTCAGAGCGGCGCCATCCTGGCCGTCGTGCTGCTCTTCTGGAAGCGGCTCTGGCGGCTCACCTTTCGCGGGGCGGCGGGACCCTGGTATGAACACATCAGCGTCAAGCTGTTCGTGGCCTTCCTGCCCGCCGCGGTCGTCGGACTGCTGTTCCATGATCTGATCGAGCAGCACCTGAAGACACCGGCGGTGGTCGCAGGCGCGCTGATCGCCGGCGGCTTCGCCATCATCGCCATCGAGCGCGGCGTGCGCCGACCGACTCACGACGACGCGGGCACCATTCCGTTACGCATCGCCTTGGCCATCGGCGTCGCGCAGTGCCTGGCCATGATCCCGGGCACCTCCCGCTCCGCGGCCACCATCATGGGTGCCCTGCTGCTGGGACTGACCCCCGCGGCTGCGGCCGAGTTCTCCTTCTTCCTGGCCATCCCCACCATCTTCGCGGCCAGCGGCTACTCGCTGCTCAAGGACATCCGCAACATCCACTCCCAGGAGCTCGTGCTGCTGGGCATCGGCTTCGCCGTGTCGTTCGTGGTCGCGGCGGTGGTGGTCACCGGGTTCATGCGCTTCATCCGCACGCATACCTTCACATCATTCGCGATCTATCGCATCGTGCTGGGGGTAATCGTGATCGCGGCGATTCGCTACGGGTGGCCGCTGTAGGAGAGGTGGCGGACCGCGGCCCGCACAGTCTCAGGCTTTCCTGCTCACCAGCATGATCGCCATCGCGATCCAGGCCTCGACACCGAGCCGCTCCGGCCGATCGTCCAGGTCCCATCGGCGCGAAGACTCTATTTCATGGTATTTTGAGGCTTCGAGCAGCTCTCGGAGATTGTGCCGCAGCGTCTTGCGCCGATGCCGAAAGCATCCGTGCACCAGTTCGACCAGCCTCGAACGCACCGTCGGCGAGGGCTGATCCTCGCGAAGATCGACCCGCAGCATGGCGCTGTCCACCTGCGGCTCCGGCCAGAACGCCGTCGGCGGCACCCGCGCGATCCGCTGCACCCGCCCCACCGCCTGCACCAGGATGCCCACCGGCCCGTAGGTCTTGCCGCCCGGCGGCGCCGTCAGCCGGTCGGCCACTTCGAGCTGGACCGTGAAGCACAGCGGCGTGATCGGCATCGCCCCGTAGAGAAGTTCCACCACCAGCGGCGTCGCCACCTGGTATGGAAGATTGGCGACCATCATGATCCTGCGGTCGGGCCCGGCCCGATCGGCGAGGACTTGCAGGAGTTCGGCGGACACCCTGGTCTTGCCGGAAAGCACGTCGCCTTCGATGAGCGTGAATCGCCCCGCCGCCCCGGCCTCCGCCAGGCGCTCACGGAGCACAACGCTGAGCCCGCGGTCGATCTCCATCGCCACCACGTGCCCTGAAACCTCCAAAAGCCTCTCCGTCAGCGCACCCGTGCCGGGGCCCACCTCCAGCACCACGTCCGATCGGCGCACGTCGGCCGCGGCCACCAGCTTGCCCATCAGGTTCCCGTCAATGAGGAAGTTCTGGCCGAACCGCTTGAGCGGATTCAGGCCGGCAGCAGCGAGGATCTCACGAATGTCACGCTTGGTCTGGGCCATGGGGTCAGCAGATGAAGCGGCACCAGTGCCCGCGTTTTTGATATAAGATCATTGTATTCAATAACTTACAACAATAGCTGGTGCAATAGTCGGCGAGCCCGGCTGCCGTCGTTCACTGCGGCTCCAGGCCGAGCTTCTCACTGATGCGGTCGAAATCGTCAAGGCTGTAGTAGTGGATGACCAGCTTGCCCCTCCCCTTCCGCCGCGATTCCTTGATCTCGACGCGCGTGCCCACGCTTCGGGTCAGCGCTTCCTCCAGGGTGCGGACCTGGGCTCGCTTGGCGTCGCTTGATCCAGCAGCGGGCTTTGAAGCGGCCGCACGGGCCTCCTGCTGATCGCGTACAAGTTTCTCGACCGCACGCACCGACAGCCCCTCCTCGATGACCTGGCGGGCGATGCGAGCCTGATCCGCGGGAGACTTGATCCCCAGGAGCGATCGGGCATGGCCCATGGCAATCTTGCCTTCGCATACCCAGGATTTGACCTCCGAGGACAGGTCGAGCAGGCGGATGTAGTTGACCACCGTGGTCCGGTCCTCGTCGAGGCGCTGGGCGACTTCTTCGGGGCTCAACTCGAACTCGTCGCAATAACGGCGGTAGGCCTGGGCCCGCTCGATGGCGTTGAGATCCTGGCGGAAGATGTTCTCCACCAGGGCGAGCTCAAGCATGTCGCGGTCATCGGCCTCGCGGACCACGGCCGGCACATCGGCCAGACCCGCCATCTGTGCCGCCCGCCAGCGCCGCTCGCCGGCAATCAGTTCATACAGGCCCTCTCCCGCTGACCTGACCATGATCGGCTGCAACACGCCCTTCTCGCGAATGGATTCGGCCAGCGCTTTCAACTGCTCGGGCGGGATGTCCTTGCGGGGCTGGAACGGATTGGGCCGGATGGAGCGGATCGGAACAGTGGCGGCGGGAGCCCTGGAATCGACCGATGCCCCATCCTCAGGCGGTGGCAGGGCGGCATCTGGTACCGAAATGAGGGCATTCAAGCCTCGTCCAAGCCGTTTCTGGGGCGGTTTCTGCATGGCACCCTCCCTAGTGAAGCCGGTATGGGAAAGATGGCATCCTACAACAGCAGATTATCGGATGCAAACAGATTCGGCCCTGTTTCACGTGGAACAAGCGGGATCGGGCAATGGTACAGGGAAGAGATCTCAGCAGATCGGCGAACCGGGACACCGGCTCGTAATCCGCGTGTTCCACGTGAAACACGACCGTCTGCCAGCGGAGGCAATCGGGGCCCCGAGGCCGAACGGCGACAGCGTACCAGATGCGCAAACAAGGAAGCCCGGGGCGGCTGCGCGTCGGGCATTCTCCCGCGGCACCCGTGACTTTCTTATGCCACTAATCGGAGCTAAATGGCCCGTTGCGTCCGGTCCCGCCTCAGATCCACCCGGCCCCCAGGAGCACCGCGATCACCAGGAGCATCACCGCCACCAAAACCTGCACGAACCGGATGGTCACCTTGGACAGCAGCCGGCTGCCCAGGAAGGCGCCGGCAAACGCCGACAGCGTGGCCGCGGCGAGCAGGGCGGGGCGGGCCCCGATGCCGTCCCTCCAAAAGCCAGTAATATATACTGACATCCGCCCGACGTCGACCATGCAGGCGATGATCACGCCGGTGGCGATGTAGGCTTCCTTGCTCAGCCCCAGCCGGATCAGGAACGCCGCCCGCAGGGCCCCCTGGTGCCCGGACAATCCGCCGAGAAAACCGCTGGCCACGCCGCCGGCGGAAAGGTAGCGCCGATCGAAAGCCAGCCTCTGAAAGGAGGGTATCAACTCAAGCACCGCGAACACCGCCATGAGCACGGCGATGACCAGGTTCACCGGCGTGATCGACGCGGACCGGCCGAGACACTCGTACCGCCACAGCGAAGCCATGCCGGCCAGCGATTCCAGCAGCCACGCGCCCAGCACCGCGGCCACGATCGCCGGCAGGCCGAACCGCAGCACGACCTTGAAGTCCGCGTGTCTGCCCAGCAGGGCAAGCTTGAACAGGTTGTTGAGCAGATGCACCACCGCGGTCATGGCCACGGCGGTGGGGGTGGGAAAGAAAAACGCGAAGGCCGGCAGCAGCACCGTGCCCAGGCCGAAACCGGAAAACAGCGTCAGCGCCGACGCACCCAGCGCCACGATGCAGATGAGCAGGTAGTCCACCGGAGGGCTCCACGGGGTAATACGGCACGACACTGACAGCTCCGGCCGCTCAGTATAGCGGTGCCGGCCCCGGGACCGAGGTGTGATGGTGCGCAAGCCGGAGCGCGGTATGATTCTCCCTTTGGTTGGCAGCCGTCCGGATCAAGCCAATGGAACCGCTCAAAGTAGGATTGCTGGGCCTCGGCAGGGGGGGGCAGCTTCTCGCCGACGCCCTGTTGACCAGCTCCTGGTCGCGGCTGGTGGCCGTGGGCAGTCAGAAACCTGAGCGGTTGGAGCAGTTCGCCGAAGCCCACCCGCGCATTGCCCTCTGCAATGATTTCCGTTCGCTCATCGTCGGCCAGGGTATCGAAGCGCTGTTCGTGGCGGTTCCGCCGTTCACCCGATCCAAGTACCTGCCGCTGGCCGCCGAACGGGGTGTGCCGGTGTTCATGCTCACGCCTCCGGCCCGGTCGCTGGAGGATGCGGTCACATTGAGCGGCCGCTTCACCAAGGCCAGGGTGCCGCTGGTGGTCTCCCGGGCGTGGGGGGCGGAGCCGCACCTGCAGCCGGACGTGCTCGACCTGCCGC
>CAYVVX010000183.1:6538-6860 GCA_964455315.1 uncultured Planctomycetales bacterium
GTCTTTTTCGCCCGCGGGCATGTCACCACCTGCTGGGAGGAAGATTTCGACTGGCGCGGCGACTCGGTACGGGCCGGCGGGGGGGTGCTGCTGGATCGTGCCTATGACATGGTCGACCAGGTCGTGCAGTTCATGGGCCTGCCCGGGACGGTGTACGCCTCCTCCGCGGGAATGTCGCGCCCGGGACATCGGTTCCTCTACGACACCGAGGACACCATCGCGGTGACCTGCCGGTTCGTGGACAACGCCGTCGCCGTGTTCGCGGGCTGCTGGACATCAGGGCCCGAGGAGTGGCAACTCGACGCCCACGCGATGGGCGGCA
>CAYVVX010000183.1:6870-8713 GCA_964455315.1 uncultured Planctomycetales bacterium
GGTGCGGCTGCTGGACCGCCAGGGCGACAACGTGCTGGGCATGTGGTCCCCCCCGACGAACCCGCTGCTGCCGCAGGTGGAGGAATTCCTGGGGGCGATTCGGGCGAACAGCCGCCCCGCGCACGGTCGCATGGACACCCACCTGGCGGCGATGGCACTCATCTCCGCGGCGTACCTGTCCGCCAGGACCGGCCAGCCGGAGGGGCCGGCTTCACTCATGGCCATGCACGACCTGGAGCCGCCCAGGTCGCCGGGCGGCGGCACTGACAGCACACCGCGCGAATAGGGCTGGGTGCCGGCGGGAGCCACCCACCTCGCGCCACGACTCCATGAACTGGTTGTAGACTCCATATGCCGCGCATTGTGCGAATGCACGCCGCTACGATGCCGGCCGCGCCATTGCCTCACGCACCTTCGGGCAGGCCATCGGCCCGGAGCAGCTCCAGCTCGCGGGCCGTATCGATCCCTCCTGATCCCAGCATGAGGCACTCCGGGGCCGGGGACACGCTCGACGCGAGGGCCTCAACGGGTTCCGCAAAGCGATTGAGGTTGTTACCCTTCATGGCATTGGAGGGCAGGACTCATGGTTCGCAGTGGTTCGCTCGCAGACGTCGATGCCATCGATGCGTTCGATCCCTTCGCCGGAGATCGACGCGAGGAGCTGGCCAATGGCCGCTGCCTGGTCGCAGAATGCGACGGGCGCGTCGTGGCGTACCTGGCCTACAGTCCGGCGGGATTCATCGGCCGGCCGTTCATTCACTTCCTGGCCGTCGCCCGGGAGCATCGCCGGCGCGGAATCGCCACCGAGCTGCTCGCGGCGGCGCAGGCCAGGGTGGGCACCGGACGCGTCTTCATTTCCACCGGGGAGAGCAACCAGGTCATGCTGGCCCTGCTGGCCGGGCAGGGATGGATCCCCGCGGGCTGCGTGCAGGGCGTGAATACGAATGGTTCAGCGGAGTGCTTTTTCTACCGGGATCTTGATCCTGCATAGCTGCCCGCGTCAATACCGCTCCACAAACTCATCCAGCGACGTCGCCTCGCGAATCCGCGTCAGCCCGTTCCGCCGGGCCAGCGAGAAGAACTGCAGCAGCGCCGACCGGTGCTGGGCCGCGGTCACCGAGTCGAGCCCCTCGATGCCGCCGGCCCGCCAGAACAGCTCCAGGTTCAGTCGGTGGGCGATCAGCGACGCCTTCTCCACGCGCTTGCGAACCTCCTCCGAATCGGCCAGTTGCATGGCCTCGCCGAACGCCTCGCGAGCCGCCCGGCGGATGCCCTCGTCGATGGCATAGTCCTCCGGCTTGCCGAAACAGTTGGGATGCAGCCCGCTGGTCGACGCCCGGGCGTGGGCCTGCTCGATGAATCGCCGCAGCGGCGGGGCGGCCTTGCCGTAGTGCAGCTCCAGGAACTCGTTGACCAGCGCCTTGCCGGACAGCGACGGATTCCACAGCAGCCGGCCCATCACGTAGTTGCGCAGGTCGGAGAACTCGGCCGCGACCGTGTTGCCCGCGGCCTGCATGAACACGCCGACCGCCTTGCGCCCAACGAAGAGCCGGACGTTGGGCTCGATCACCTCCAGGTTCGGAAACGGCAGCAGGTAGTCGCTGAAGTTGGTGTTGTAGTTCCAGATGGCGATCCTGTTGCAGATCGCGCCCCAGCCCTCCAGATCCTCGTAGAACCGCCGGTTCTTCAGGCACGCGCCGTCGCCGATCGGGTGCAGCACGCAGCATTCGATGCTGCATAACTGGATCATCACGTTGCCGCGCGGGCGGATGGTCTTCGGCGGCGTCCGCGAGTACTGGTAGCTCAGCGTGCCCACCAGGACGTTCGGATGCTGCTTCTCCAC
>CAYVVX010000184.1:0-4651 GCA_964455315.1 uncultured Planctomycetales bacterium
CGATACGGAAGAGGTTATGCCCGTTCATGACGCGATTATAGCGGCCCGAGACGGAGGGGAAAGGCGTGAAAGCTTGAGGAAGCCCGGAAGCCCTACACGTCCAGGTTCTTCACGTGGGCGGCGTTGGTCTCGATGAACTCGCGGCGGGCCTCGACGTTGTCGCCCATGAGGATGGAGAAGATGCGGTCGGCCTCGCGGGCGTCGACCTCAATCTGCTCGGGGTCTTCGTTGTCGCTGGAGATGACCACCCTGAGCAGCCCGCGGCGCTCGGGGTCCATGGTGGTGGAGGCGAGCTGGTCGGCGTTCATTTCGCCCAGGCCCTTGAAGCGGCGGACTTCCATGCCCGCGGAGCCGAGCCCGCGCACCTCTTCGACAAGCTGGCCGAGATTGTCCAGCTCGGTGGGGTTGTCCTCGCCGCGGCGGAGGATGAACCGGGCCGGCGGCAGCGTGCCGTCCACCTGTTCAATGCGCTCGGCGTAGTAATCGGCCATGCTGAGATCCCGGGCCCGCAGTGCGGCGAGGATTTCTTCCAGCAGGCGGCACTCGCTCAGGTCCGAGCGGACGATGCGATGCTTGTCCGCGCTGCCGTTGCTGCCGGTGAGCATGCTGCTTCCAGCCTCGATCACCTCGACTTCGCCGTAGGTCTCGCGCTCCCGCGCGCAGAACTCCTGAAACTCCCGGTCGCTGTAACCGTGATAGACCAATGCCTGCCGCTCGCCGGGGCGATAGACCAGGGCCCGGTAGACCGGCAGGCGCCCGGCGTCATCGGCGTGATGGGTCAGCAGCTCGCGGACGTCGATGCCCCGACGGCGCAGGGTGCGGCCCTGCTGTTCGATCTTGTCCAGCAGCCCGTAGAGCTTCTCCAGCTCTTCGCCGGCCAGGACGCGCTCCTCGGCGCCGGGGACGCGAATCAGCAGCTCGGTGCCGTCCAGGCCCCACTGGGTCAGCTTGCGGTTGAGCACGCCGTCGTTGAGCACGTATTCGCTCTTCTTGCCCTTGCTCAGCAGGTACAGCGGCGGCTGGGCCACGTAGACATGCCCGCCCTCGATGAGCGGGCGCATGTGCCGGAACAGGAAGGTCAGCAGCAGGGTGCGGATGTGGCTGCCGTCGACGTCGGCATCGCACATGATGATGACCTTGCCGTAGCGCCGCTTGGTGATGTCGAAATCCTCGGCGCCGATGCCGCAGCCCAGGGCCCGGATGAGAGTCTGGATTTCCTCATGCCCGAGCATCTTGTCGATACGGGCCTTCTCGACGTTGAGGATCTTACCCTTGAGCGGCAGGATGGCCTGGAAGTTCGCGTCGCGACCGCCCTTGGCGCTGCCACCGGCCGACGCCCCTTCGACCAGGAACAGCTCGGTGCTGTCGACGTCCTTGCTCTTGCAGTCCCAGAGCTTGCCGGGCATGCCGCCGGAATCGAGGGCCGACTTGCGGGTCAGGTCGCGGGCCTTGCGGGCCGCCTCGCGGGCCTGGGCCGCCTGGATGCCCTTGAGCACGATGCGCTTGGCGTCAGCGGGGTTTTCCTCGAGGAAATTGGAGAGCTGCTCGTTGACCGTCTGGGTCACGAAGCTCTCCACCTCGGGATTCATCAGGCGGACCTTGGTCTGGGCCTCGAACTGCGGCTCAGGCACCTTGACCGAGATCACCGCGGTGATCCCCTCGCGGAAGTCCTCGCCGGTGGTGGCGAGATTGCCCTTGATCAGGTTTTCCTTCCTGGCGTAGGCGTTGAGCGTGCGGGTCAGCGCCGCGCGGAAGCCTGACAGGTGCGTGCCGCCGTCGATGTTGCGGATGTTGTTGGCGAAGCAGTTGACGTTCTCGGTGTAGCCGTCGTTCCACTGCATGGCGATGTCGACCACCAGCCGCGACTCGGCATCCTCGGCGCGGATGGGGATGATCCGCTTGTGGAGCGCATCCTTACCCTCGTTGAGGTGGGTCACGTACTCGCGCAGCCCGTCGGTAAAGCGGAACGCATCCTCCTGTCCGCTGCGCTCGTCGGTGAGCTTGATGCCGACACCGTCGTTGAGATAGGCCAACTCGCGAAGGCGGTTGCGCAGGGTGTCGTAGCGGAACTCGCAGTCGGGAAAGATTTCCGGGTCGGCCTTGAACACCACCCGCGTACCGCTGTCAGAGGCCTCGCCGATGACTTTCAACGGCGAGCTGGTCTCGCCGCGGGCGAAGCTCATCTCGTGAACCTTGCCCCCACGGCGCACCTGGACACGGCACCACTCGGACAGGGCGTTGACCACGCTGACGCCGACCCCGTGCAGGCCGCCGGAAACCTTGTAGCTGTCGCGGTCGAACTTGCCGCCGGCGTGAAGCACGGTCATGCAGACTTCGACCGCCGGCTTGCCGTTGATCTTGGGATCGGAATGCTCCATCGGCGCGACCGGGATGCCCCGGCCGTTGTCGGTGACCGAGCAGCTTCCGTCGGCGCGGAGGACGACGACGATCTCGGTGCAGTAGCCGGCCATGGCCTCGTCGATGGCGTTGTCCACCACTTCGTAGATCAGGTGGTGCAGGCCGGTGGTGCCGGTGTCGCCGATGTACATCGCCGGGCGCTTGCGCACGGCGGCGATGCCCTCCAGCACGCGGATGCTGCTCTGGTCATAGGATGCAGGCTGCGGGACGGCTGCTAGGTCGCCGTCCGGAAGCTCCTGCCCGTCAGGCTTCTGGTTCAACTCATCAGTCATGGATGTTTTCGGTCCCCGTCGCCGGGGCGGTTGTCCACTCCCGGACCGGCGGCAAAACGAACGGTGTGAATACCGGCTTCGGGCAGCTCGCGCTGCAGAAGCTGGAGTATCGGCTGCTCCCAGGTCAGCCGAAGATGATACACCAACGCCGCCTCGGCCGCCCGCACGGTCAACACGCCACCGCGGACGCTATGGATGGAGGCGCATTGCGTGAACGCCGGCCCGGTCCGTTCCTCGATCAGGCTGATCAGCCGCCGCCGCCAGGCCGGACCCGAAAGCCCCGGCGAGCCCAGCACCTGGGCGGCGATTTCACCCACGCCCACCGGTGCCCGGCGCCGCCGCGGATGCGATCGGTTGGTCTGGGCCCAGTGCAGTTGCTGATCGTTCATACTCATGACCCGGAAGCGGGTGCCGCGTCAGGACAGATTCACCGGCATGATGACGTAAAGGAACTCGGCGCCGGCCTTGAGCACGCCGGGCCGGCCGGAGTCCTTGAGTTCCATGGTCACTGACGGGGCACCGACCACGCGCAGTGCGTCGGTCAGGAACAGCGGGTTGAAGCCCATCTCGATCGGCGCGCCGGTATAACTGATGGTCATGCCGATGGTGGCTTCGCCCTGTTCCGGGGCCCGGCTGGACAGTACCAGCCGCTCCTTCTGAAACGCCAGGCGGACGCCCTTGGACTGCTCGTTGGTCAGCAACGCCGCCCGCCGTACCGCGCTGAGAAACTCGTCCACGTTCAGTTCGATCTTCTTGTCGTTATCCTCCGGAATCACATCACTATAGGGCGGGAAATGTCCTTCCACCAGCGCCGAACTCAGCACATACTGCCCGCAGCGGATCACCACCTGGTTTGAGGAAAACCGCACGCCCACGCTGTCTTCCACGGCGGCCAGCACCCGTTGAAGCACGTGCACCGTCTTGGACGGCACGATCATCTGGCTGTCATCACCGGTGGATTTTTCGGCCGTGCCCACCGCCTTCGCCAGCCGCCGGCCGTCGGTGGCGACCAGGCTCAGCTTGCGGCCCTTCTTCTCCCACAACAGTCCGTTGATGGCGTAGCGGGTATTCTCCTTGGCGACCGCGAAGACCGTCCGCTCGATGATCCGGCGCAGGGCGTCGGCGGTGATTTCCAGGTCCGGGGTGCCTTCCAGGTCCGGCACCGGGGGAAACGACTTGGGATCCTGCCCGTAAACCTCGAAGTGGCTGTCGGCTCCGCGGATGTGGATGGACAGCCCGTCCTTGTCCGACTCCAGCGTGAGCGTCTCGTCGCCGCTCTCGCGGGCGATGCTGGTCAACTTCTCGGCCGGGATCAGCACCTCGCCGGGCTTGCCCACCTGAACCTGTTCCACCTCGACGCGGAGCCCCACCTCCAGGTCGGTGGCGTTGATCAGGAGCTTCTCGCCGACGGTGGTCAGGCGGACACACTTGAGCACGTCCTTGGTGGTGCGGCTGGAAACGATACCGCCCCCCACGCCCCGCACCACCCGCAATGCATTGCGATTGATGATCACCTGCATGGTGGCGACGCTCCTTGTCGACCGGTTTCAGATGGCGGCGGACAACCGTTTGTCCGACCTTATCTATTCAATAGAAGAGAACCTTCAGTAGAACTCATAGCCATTGTGAATTGCGCAAGCCGGCGACGGCTTTGCGATCATAAACCCAGTCAAATAAACTGTTTATGTGCTACAGGGCCGATAACCTCACGGTGGATAACCTGTTGGTAAACCGCCCGCTGGTCACCGTCCTCGTCGGCCGCCTCCTCAGCCCGCGGTTCACGCCGACATCGACCGGCAGCACCATACTCGAAGCCGCACAGTTTATCCACTGTCGCGGGGGGTAAACTGGTGGTCGTTTTCATCCGCATCTTGACCATCGGGTCCCATCCGATCAAGGTATCCTTTTGCCGCAACTCCAGGACGCCGCGTGATGTCGGCTTCGCTTCGACAGCCCGTCGC
>CAYVVX010000184.1:4661-8704 GCA_964455315.1 uncultured Planctomycetales bacterium
CCGTCGCCTTGCCGCCCGATGTGTGGCAGGCTCATACTGCTTCCGGTACACAGCTCTACCACCTGTGCCGGTTCGCCGACGCAGAGCGCGCCTACCACGCCGCGTGGGAACTGGCTCGGCGCGGAGGACACGCCGACTCGCGCCTGGCCACCAGTCTCGGCAATCTCGCGGAATTGTACCGCGCCTGGGGTCGGCTTGGCGATGCCGAGCCGCTGGCCCGGCGGGCCTTGGCCATGCGCGAGCGGACGCTGCCCCCTGAGCATCCCCACATCGCCACGTCGCTGCATAACCTCGTACGCGTGTTGATCGATGCGGGACGCTGGCAGGAGGCGCTGCCCCTGCAGGAACGGGCCGTGCTGCTTTTCCGCTCGGCCGGATCGGCCGCCGCCGGCGATCTGGCTGCGTCGCTTCGTCAGTTGGCGTCGCTTCATTGCCGCCTGGGTGAGTTGGTGAAAGCCCGTGCCGCGGCGAGCGAAGCGGAGGCGACGCGACGGGAGCGCTCAGGTTCGGAGCATCCGGAGGCGCTGGCGGGTGTCCTGCTGCTGGCCCGCATCGACCGGCTGGAAGGGCGGTTCGGGGATGCCGTGGCCCGCAGTCGCGAGGGGGTTGAAGGGTTCGAACGCGTGTTCGGGCCGCGAAGTCCGCAGGTCGCGTCGGCGTTGAGCGAACATGGCTTGGCGCTGTGCGCTGACGACCAGGCCGCCGCGGCGGAGGGTGTCTTGCGCCGGGCCCTGCGCATTGATAGCGCGGTACTCGGGCGGGCCCACCCCGCGACCGCCGCGTCGTTGCAGCACCTGGCCTGGGCCTGTCGTCGCCTGGGCAGGCTTCGCCGCGCCGAGATGCTGCTCCGCCGGGCCACCTCCATTCACCAACCACTCCTGGGCGAGTTCCATCCCGACACACTCCTGGTCCAACTGGCCATGGCCGACGTGATCAGGCTCCAGGGCCGAGTGGATCAGGCTCGGCGGGCCTACGAGCGCGTGCTCCCGCGGCTGATCGCGGCGCTGGGCGAAGCTCATCCCGACGTGGCCGTCGGACACAACAACCTTGCGTTGACGCTGGCCCTGTCCGGTCGACTTGCCGAAGCCGCCGGCCTCCTGGACGCCGCACTGGACTGTCTTGCGGGCACGCACGGGCAGGACCATCCGCTCACCCGGCTGGTGGCCGGAAACCTGCAACGGCTGCGATCGCGCGGCGGGGCGGGCTCCACCCGTGGGGGCGCCCCGGGCACGACGCGATAGAATGCGGGGCATGTCCGAACGCGCCAGGCCGGTCGTGGTGCTCGTCGCTCTGCTGGTGATCGCGGGTTTTGTCTTCCTTTGCGGTATCACCTGGGGATTGCCGTCGCGGGCGGTGGATGCCTTCCTGTTCGGTGATCGCCGCCCCTGGACCGGTGCCGAAATCATTGCCCTGGCTGGAACGCGCGGGGAGGATCGTCGCCGCGGCGCTGACGTGGACGTGGATCCGATCAGCGACCGCTCACAACCCCTTGTGCTGAACGCCACTGACGCCCAGCGGGCGGAGATCGTCCGGCGCTATCGGCTCTACACCCATCAGCCCGACGAGATGATCACGCTGATGGCGCTGGCCTCGATGCGCCCGGGCCAGGGCGACCTGGACCCGAAGCTCTACCAGTACGGCGGCTTATGGATCTACCCGGTGGGGGCGGTGATCAGGCTCGGCTCGATGATGGGCCTGCTCACGTTGCGGGCCGATCCGGCTTACTACCTCGATGATCCCCGGGCCTTTGGCCGGTTGTACCTCGGCGCCAGGCTGTACTGCGTGGCGTGGGCGCTGATCGGTGTTGCCGCGGTATTCGCCGTCGGTCGGCGCCTCTCACCGCGTGGTCTTGCCCCGGCGGCGCTCGCGGCGCTGCTGGTCGTGACCATGCCGGTGGTGATCAACATGGCCCACGAAGCCAAGCCACACCTGCCCGCCGCGGTGCTGATGCTGCTGGCCGTGCTGGCCGCGCGGAGATATGTCCAGCGGGGCACCCTCCGCCGGTTGCTGCTGACCGGGGCGCTCTGCGGCGCGGCGTTCGGCATGGTGCTCTCGGCGCTGCCGGTGTTCGTGCTGTTGCCGGTGATGGTCCTACTCCGGCGGGACTCCTGGCGACGGCGCGGAGTGCATCTGCTTACCGGATGCGGCTGCGGCGCGGCGGTGTACCTGCTGACCAACCCCTACATCGCGATCAATGCCGTCACCAACCACGAGGTGCTCCGCTCCAACTTCGGCAACTCGCTGGCGATGTACGAAATCGCCCGCCTGGCCGAAGGATTTGTCAATGCCGCCCGACTGGTGGCCGAGGGGATGTCGCCGCCGCTGGCGATGGCCTCGGTGCTGCTCCTCCTGGTCGCGGCCGCCGGGAGAATGACCCGCCGCGGCGAGGCTCGTGCTCCAGGAGCGGCACCCCTGCACGATGACCGCGCTGCCGTGGAGCTGGTGGCCATACCTGATGCCGTCGGCGCGGGCCCCGGCGCCACCGGTCCGCGATTCGGCCCTGAAACGACACTCGCCGTCCTGCTGATGGCGCCTGCCCTGCTGATCCTCCTGCAGTTCGTCCTGCTGGCGGCGGGGAAACCCGGCGAGTACGGCCGCTTCGCCGTCTATCCTGATATCGTGCTGGCGGTTATGGCGGTTTCCTGCCTCTGGCGGCGGGTCCGCAGGCCGGTGCCGCGGGCGGCGGTCGCGGTGCTGCTGCTGGTGGGCACCGCATTCCACGGGTACGGCTACCTGGCCGGCTTCCGCGCGGACGCCGGGCCCGACACCGGACGGATCCGGGCCGCCGTGGTCCTGGAGGAGCTTCGCCGGGAGGGCGCGAAATCGCTGGTCGTCTCCGCCGAGCCCGCCCCCTATTGCCTGCCGCCCGCCAACCTGTTCGAGTGGGTTTTCATCCTGCCTCCACGCTATCATGACTGGGAAGCCGGCCCGCCGCTGGGAGATGTATACGTGCGACCGGTGGACACCGCGGTGCAACGGAACGGCCGGGTTCCCCCGGGGCACCACGCGGTGGAATGGGAACGCGACAGCCTGTTCGGGGACCAGGAAATCAGTTGGGCCGGGAAGCGGTTTCAGATCACGCGTCAACGGGACTGATGGGTTGGCCTGTTTCGGCGTAATGCGGGGTGATTCGATGATTCGTCTGTCTTGCGGCACCGGCCCCTTTGATCGCGATCCTCTGCGCAATGTGCTGCCGCGCATCCGCGCCGCCGGATTCGAGCATGTCGAGATGAGTCTCGCCGGGCTGGACCGGCAACTGGCCGGCGCCCGCGATCGCCCAGCGGCGCTGCGGGTTCTGCTGCAGGAGAATGGCCTGGCTCTCAGCGGCCTGGTGCTGCCCCCCATCGAGGCCCGGGAAGCCGCGAACCTCTGCGAGGAAGTATCCATCCTGCGCGAGCGGATGCGGTTCGCGGCCGCGGTCGGCGCCCCCGGCGTGATCGTCTCGGCCGGCGACCGCCGAAGCACGGCACTGGAGCCGCTGACCCAGGTGCTTGTCGCCGCGGTCCGCGAGGCCGAGAAGCTGCGGCTGAATTTGCTGCTGGGCAACGCCAACGACAGCCGCGTGGAGCAGCTCGACGACCTTCATTACGTCCTGCTGGAGGTGGAGCATCCCGGATTTCATCTGCAGTTGGACGCCGGGGAGTTTCACAGTGCCGCCGTCGATCCGCGCCATCCCATCGCCGCCTTCATCGACCGCACCGCCCAGGTGCGCATCGCCGATCGCATCGGCCGCAGGGAAGTCGCCCTCGGCGTGGGGGAGACCAATGTTCCGGCGGTGATGGCATCGCTTCAGCGCCACCGCTTCGACGGCGACCTGGTGCTGGTGCCGTGCCTGTCGCCGCGGACCGATTCCGGCAGCGTGCTGCGCGAGAGCCACCGCTACCTGATGGCTTTGCTGGATAATGCGTAGAGCACGCCGAACCGTGATCGCCCGGAGTCGCAGAAAGGACAAACCACGGAGGCACAAAGAACTTAGCGCGGGCTTTGTCCGCAACCCAAGGAGTTTGGAACCGCAGAGACGCCGAGAACGCAAAGAAGATGGA
>CAYVVX010000185.1:0-498 GCA_964455315.1 uncultured Planctomycetales bacterium
GGCCCGCTCGGGCGGGCCTTCCTAAAGCCACGCCCTCTGGGCGTGGTTGGTTACTGAGCCCCTCGGCGTCTTCCAGGGCGATGGGCTCGAACCGGCGGCGGCCCCAGAGCCCGTTGGCCATCGTGAGAGGAGCCACCGGCGGGTTGATCAGGAGGACCAGGCCGGGGGGGCTCCAGCCGGCGACGCGCTGAACGACGCGATGGGCCTTGCCGCCTTTGCGGAGTTTGATTTCGATGAGGCGATGGGGGAAGCGGGTCAGCGCGGTGCCCTTGTGCCGACAGAGGCGGCGGAGCCTTCGCATCCGCCCCGGCGGCGTGTTCCGCCGACGGCTCCAGCCGAGATAGAGGGCGATCCCGCCCGCGACCAGCACGCCGGGAAGTGTGGCGACGGGCAGCCAGATGAGCTGCCACGAACCCCCCAGCAGGTCCTGAACCCGCTTCGACGTGCCAATGACGCTCAGGGCGATGATGAAGGTGATCGCCCCGGGAACAGCGGCCA
>CAYVVX010000185.1:508-8698 GCA_964455315.1 uncultured Planctomycetales bacterium
CCAGCAGTGTGCCGCGCAGGCCTACGCGCCGGGGGATGCGGAAACCGTGGAAGCGCAGCCGCGGTGGCGAACCCGTTGCCGACGGTGGACTGAAGTCAGGCCCCATGCGGTCAGCAGGATACGTCACGGCGCCCGGGGGTGGAAGCCGAAACCGCCGCAGGGGAGCGCAGATTCAGTGGAGCATGCCAGCGACGCACGCGGTGGGCTTGGTTCACCCCGCGGTTGACCGAGCAGGTGCGACGGCCGGGCTTCGTTTCGTGCGGCAATGAATGGCCGCACTCCTTGCGGACTCGGTGCCCCGCACTCAGAACCCGGCGCTCAGCACGCGGCGGACTGCACCCGCCTGGTGGCCATCGCCTCGGCCGAGGGCAGGCGCACGTCCCAGGCCAGACCCAGCATGGAGAGAATGCGGATCACGATCCAGGTGGCATCAAACTGCCACCAGAATAGCCCGTGCCGCGCCGAGGTGGGGAAAGCGTGATGGTTGTTGTGCCAGCCTTCGCCGAGCGAGAGGATGCCGAAGATCGGATTGTTGCGGCTCTCATCCTGCGAGCGGAAATCCTGTTTGCCCCAGATGTGGCAGACCGAGTTGATGCTCCAGGTGATGTGATGAACCAGGAACACGCGGGCCAGTCCGCCCCACATGAAGCCCAGGAAGGCGCCCCACCAGCTCATGGTCACCAGCCCGGCGATGACCGCCGGCAGAGTCAGCCCCAGCAGCACCCACAGGGGGAAAAGGTCGCTCACCTTGCGGATGGCCGGATCGGCCTGGAGATCGCGGACGTAGCGGTCCAGACCGATCGGTTCCTTGTCGAACAGCCAGCCGACGTGCGAGTGCCAGATGCCCTTGAACAGGCCGCCCAGCCCCTTTCCGTAGAGGTGCGGGGAATGCGGATCGCCGGTCTGATCGCTGAGCTGATGGTGGCGGCGATGCATCGCCACCCACTTGAGCAGCGGGCCTTCGACGGCCATCGAGCCGCAGATGCCCACCAGCACGCGGATGGGCTTGATGGTTTCGTAAGACCGATGGGTGAACAGCCGGTGAAAGCCCAGGGTCACGCCGCCGGCGGTGGCGACGTACAAGCCGGCCACCAGGGCCAGGTGAATCCATCCGAAGCCCGGGCCCCACAGCAGCACGACGGCCGCGATGAATCCCAGCAACGGCAGGATCACGGTGGCCAGGATGGCCAGTCGCATCGGTGCGGACAGGCGTGAATCAACGACGACGGGATCGGCAACGAGGGGGTCGGCCGAGATCGGGCCGGTGACAGTGATCTCCAAGGCATGCTCCTCTGACGATCATGAATCGTCCGGTGTTCTGCTTCAGTTGGGTGAATCGGGGACTGGTCGCGCCCCCTGAGGAAGAGCGGGGCGTGAAGCAGGTGCGTTTGGCGTCCTGGTTGTGATGACTCGCAAGCTCCACGGCGGAACCGGTCGGTAGCATTATAGCGTGTCAATCGCCGCTGAACAGGGGGGCGGTCGCCGTCCGTCCGATTCCGGACGCTCTCCATGATTATCGACGCACTCGGCATGCCGGGACGCGGCTTTTTGGATGGGCGGCGGAGCCGTCGACGAATTGGAGCATCGGGCCCATCACGGGTATAATTCCGCCCATTCGCGTCCGACCAGCACTCGGGCCGACGGCCGCGCAGGATGCCGCCCCGTCGCGTTCTGAAATCGTGCCGCTGAAGGTCGGACGGGCAGCCCAGAGGAACCTCCATGGCCGACGTGCCCAAGGACCAGATTACCGACCTGCCGATTGTCGACGAGCTTCAGGACTCGTACCTCACCTACGCGATGAGCGTGATCATGTCCCGGGCCCTGCCCGACGCCCGGGACGGGCTCAAGCCGTCACAGCGTCGGGTGCTGGTGGCGATGAATGACCTGAACCTGGGCCCGCGCACCAAGCCCATGAAGTGTGCCAAGATCGCCGGCGACACCTCGGGCAATTACCACCCCCACGGCGAGGCGGTCATCTACCCCACCCTGGTCCGCATGGCCCAGGATTGGAACATGCGCTACAAGCTGGTCGACGGGCAGGGCAACTTCGGCTCCATTGACGGAGATCCGCCCGCCGCCATGCGGTACACAGAGGCCCGCATGGCCGCCCCCAGCGCCGACATGATGGCCGACCTCAAGCAGGAGACGGTCGACTACCAGCCCAACTATGACGAACGGCTGGAGGAGCCGGTGGTGCTCCCGGCGAAGTTTCCCAACCTGCTGGTCAACGGGGCGACCGGCATCGCGGTGGGCATGGCCACCAACCTGCCGCCACACAATGTCCGCGAGGTGGTCGACGGCATCGTCAAGGTCATCGACAACCCGGACATTACCATCGACGAGCTGATGCGGGTCATTCCCGGCCCGGATTTCCCCACCGGCGGCATCATCTGCGGGCGCCAGGGCATCCAGGACGCCTACCGCACCGGGCGCGGCACCATCGTCCTTCGTGGCAAGCACCACGTGGAGGAACTCAAGAACGGCCGCGAGCAGATCGTCATTGACGAGATTCCCTACCAGGTGCTGCGTTCGACCATCCGCGAGAAGGTGACCGACGCGGTCAAGCGCGGGCAGATGCCCGAGGTGGCTGACGTCCGCGACGAATCCGATCGCAACCACGCGACCCGGCTGGTGGTGGAGCTCAAGCGGGACGCGAACGTGGACGTGGTGCTCAACCAGCTCTACCAGTTCACGGCGTTGCAGAACAACTACACGGTCATGAACATCGCCCTGATCGACCGCCAGCCGCGGACGCTGAACCTGCGGCAGATGATCGACGTGTACCTCGATCATCGCAAGGAGGTCATCCGCCGGCGAACCATGTTCCTGCTGCGCAAGGCCCGTCAGCGGGCCCACGTGCTGGAAGGGCTGATCCTGGCGGTGGGGGACATCGACGAGATCATCACCCTGATCAAGACCTCGCCCGACCCGCCGACCGCCAGGGAACGGCTGATGGCCCGGGGCCTGCGGCTGCCCGAGCTGGGCGCTTTCGTCCAGATGCTCCCGGAGAGCTTCGTCAAGCGGGTCACCGGGACCGAGCAGCGGCTCACCGGCACCCAGGCCGACGCCATCCTGGGCATGCAGCTTCAGCGGTTGACCGGCCTGGAGATGGAAAAGCTGGCCAGGGAGTACGGCAAGCTGGTCGAGGAGATCGAGGGCTACGAGGCCATCCTGCGCGACGAGCTCCTGGTGCTGGACATCATCCGCGAGGATCTCTACGAGATTCGCGACAAGTATGGCGACGATCGCCGGTCGGAGTTCGCTGAGGCGGTGACCGAGTTCCAGAGGGAGGAGCTGATCCCCGAGGAGCGGATGATCGTCACCATCACCCGCGACGGCTACATCAAGCGGGTCGCTCCCGACGCCTACCGCACCCAGGGCCGCGGCGGCAAGGGCGTCAAGGGCAGCGACAACCGTGAAGGCGACATCCTCGAGCATCTCTTCTCGGCCATTACCCACGACTACCTGCTGGTGTTCACCAACCGCGGGCGGGTCTACTGGCTCAAGGTCTACGACATCCCGCTGATGCAGCGGACGGCCCGCGGGCGGTCCATCGCCAACCTGCTGCAGATGCAGCCCACCGAGGTGCACAAGGCCATCCTCGCCGTCCGCGAGTTCGAGGAGCGGTTTGTCTTCTTCGCCACCGCCAAGGGCGTGGTCAAGAAGACCCCGCTGGCCGCCTTCAGTCGGCCGCGCGGCAGCGGCATTATCGCCATGGGGCTGGACCCGGACGACGAGTTGATCGGCGTGAACCAGACCTCCGGTTCGGACGAAGTCGTGCTCGGCACCCGCCAGGGCTGGGCGGTTCGGTTCGATGAATCCGGCGTGCGGGCCATGGGCCGCGGGGCCCGCGGCGTCAAGGGCATCGCCCTGCGCCCGGACGACGCGGTGGTGGACATGGTGGTCACCAACGAGGAGGCCTCCCTGCTGACCGTCTGCCAGAACGGCTACGGCAAGCGCACCCAGGTCGGCGAGTACCGCAAGACCCGCCGCGGCGGCAAGGGGGTCATCAACATCAAGACCACCGAGCGCAACGGCCAGGTGGTCGCCCTCAAGAGCGTCACCGACACTGACCAGATGATGCTGATCAGCGCCAAGGGGATCGTGCTGCGGACCGGGCTGTCAGAGCTGCGCGAGATCGGCCGGGCCACCCAGGGCGTTCGGCTCATGCGTCTCGGCGACGATGACCAGGTGGTCGCGGTGGCGAAACTGGTCCAGGAGGATGACGACGACGAGGAGGGCGGCGATGTCCAGGGGGCCGGTGCCGCTTCGGCGGACGACTCCCCGAAACCGGCCGGCTCCGACGAAGCTTCCGACGAAGCTTCCGATGAGGCTGAACCCACCGAACCGGAGGGTGACGCCGACGCCCCCGAGGCCTGATCCGGCGGGCGGATGTGGGCAGGCGGGTTTGCCGATGTATGCACTGCGCCCCCGGCGGTGATGGGGCGTATAATGGTCAGGTTGACCCGTACCGCAAAGGATGGACCTGATGATGTCCAAGTGGATGATCGTGGCCGCGGCGGCGGCTGTTATGACCCTGAATGCGGCGGCGCAAGCCCAGAGCACGCAGCCCGCGCTGGGAACGCCGTCGGAGAACGTCACCAGCGGCGCCCTCCGGGCCCGCTCCCCGGGAACCTGGGTTTCTCGCGGCATCTCCGAACATCAGGAATGGAACGACCGAGCCTTCGGAGCGCGGGGTGGTGCGGATTTGCCTGAGCTTAACCCTCTCGTAGGTCGCGTCCCGCGGGCCATCGAGGTCGCGGTGCAGGGCCTGTTCGACTTCTTCCTGGGCCTGGTTGATGACTTCAAGGCGGCTTTGCTGGCCAACCGGCTTGGTCAGACGGCCGGCGGCTAGCTCCTCCCGCGGCGGGTGGCGTCGGATGTCGCCCGAGAGCCGGGTTGCGCTGCTTATCGGACTTCCGGATTCATTCACTTTGTCGCGAGCTTTGCCGGTCGGGCTGGGCATCATCCTGACCATCCCCGGAGCCTCGTCATGCGCGCGGTCGTCCAGCGGGTCAGCCAGGCGGGCGTGGCCGTCGATGAGCGGGTGGTCGGCGCGATTCAGCACGGCCTGCTGGTCTACGTCGGGGTCGGCGGCGACGACGCGGAGTCGGACGCGGTCTGGCTCGCGGAGAAGATCGCCACGCTGCGGATCTTCACCGACGCCGAAGGCAAAATGAACCTCAGCGTGACCGATGTCGGCGGCGCCGTGCTGCTGATCAGCGCCTTCGCGCTGCAGGGTGACGCGCGGAAGGGGCGCCGGCCGTCGTTCGCCGCCGCCGCGGAACCGGGGATCGCCGACGGGCTGTACCGCCGGCTGGGGGAGCTGCTGGAGGCGGGCGGGTTGCGCGTCGAGCGCGGCGTGTTCCGGGCCCACATGGCGGTGTCCAGCGTCAACGACGGACCGGTGACCATCCTGCTCGACTCCAGGCGTGTCTTCTGAGCGGGCACCGCCGTTCTTTTTGCCGGCGCGGCCTGCGCTTTGCTTGCAACTTTGCCGGACCGCGTTATTCTGAGCACGTGGCGCCTGGTGCGCCGGCGCATCTTGCCTCGCTCGAGCTTGGGATGACACACGCGGGTTTCCGGTAAGGCACAGGAGTTGGCACGTGGCTCGGCGGCGTTCACGCAATCGAAGGTGGCAGTTACTGGTACTCTGTGGCGCGGCGGTTCTGGCGGTCGGCGGCGTGGCGATGCTGCGCGGCGGCGCGGAAGACCCTTCCGGCGGTTCGCATCAGATCGCCCTGACCGGCGTGCGCGACACCACCGAAGGGGAGCCGGCGCTGATTCCCCCGCGCGTGACCCCGCCGGCGGAATCGCCCCCCATCGAGCAGGTGCCCTCCGCCGATGAGCAGCCCCCGTCCGGCGCCGCCCCGGCTTCCACGGACTCCGGCGCGCGGCTCGCGCTCACGCCCGAACCCCCGGCGACCCAGCCCGCGGTCATGCCCGCCTCGCGCCCCAGCGTGACGCTGACCCCCGAGCAGTCCATGTCCGAGCTGCGGGCCGGCCTGGAGGCCCGCGACAAGGGCCAGCTCATCGAGGCCCGCGACCGGCTGAACCGGGCGCTGCACGCCGGCCTGGTGCCGGAGGAGGCCCGCCAGGCCCGCGAGGCGCTGCGCGACATCGCCGAGAAAACGGTCTTCGCCGAGGTGGTGGCGCTGCCCGAGGACCCGCTCACCGAGTACTACACCGTCCGCCCGGGCAACTCGCTGGTTCGCATCGCCCGGCGCTACAAGATCTCCGAGGATCTGCTCGCGAAGATCAACCGGCTGACCAACAAGAACTTCATCCGCGAGGGCGTCCGCCTCAAGGTCATCAAGGGGCCCTTCCACGCCTCCATCAGCAAGAGCGACCACCTGATGCACCTGTACCTGGGGGACGTCTATGTGCGCACCTACCGCGTCTCCCTGGGGCTCGGCGGCAGCACCCCGACCGGTACCTGGAAGGTCATCAACCACCAGGTGAATCCCGGCTGGACCGATCCGCGCAGCGGCAAACGCTGGCATCCCGACGACCCCGCCAACCCCATCGGTGAGTACTGGATCGGGCTGGAGGGTGTCGAAGGTGAGGCCGTCGGTCAGTTCGGCTACGGCATCCACGGCACCAACGAGCCCGAGACCATCGGGCAGGATGTCTCCCTCGGCTGCGTGCGCCTGGGTCACGAGGACATCGCCGCGGTGTACCGGATGCTGTTCCCCGGCGATTCGATCGTGGTCATTTCCGATTGAGTCTCGTGGTCGCGTGCCGTGCTGATCCGCTGCGGCTGCTGCCCGGGTATCATCGCCCGTCCCCCTGATGGAGGATCCGCGTGCCCTCCGATCAAGACACCACCGTCGCCGAACTTCGCGCCCTCGTCGCCGCCTTCGTCCGCGAGCGCGACTGGGAGCAGTTTCACGACCCCAAGAACCTCTCCATGGCCATCGCCACCGAGGCCGCCGAGCTGATGGAGCATTTCCGCTGGGTCAGGAACGACGCCTCCGGCGAGCTGTCCCGCGACGCGCTGTCCCGCGAGGCGATCGCCGAGGAACTGGCCGACGTGTTGGCCTTCGCCCTGGCTTTTGCCAACGCCGCCGACATCGACATCAGCGACGCGCTGACCCGCAAGATGGCCCGCAACGCCTCCAAGTATCCGGTTGAGAAGTATCAGGGCAGGTACTGACGCGCGATCCGTCCCGCATCGAGCCACGGCACCGGATGCACCCCGAGTCAACCGTTCTCAATCCGCCCCATTCTGGGTGTCGGGCACGATGTTGTCAGGGGGCTCCTCTGCCTCGGGGAGCTGCCGCAGGTTGATGTTGAGCGGCTTGTCACCGAGGAAGCTGAGCGTCCGTTGCGGGAAGGGGATATTGATGCCGTGCTCGTTGAACACGCGCACGATCTCGAAGCGGATCTGGGACAGGAACTCCCAGCGTGAGTTACGGTTGGCGAACCAGCAGACCAGGGTGAACTCCAGGGCATCGGCCCCGAAATTCATGAACCACACGCCCGGCGGGGGGTCCACCAGCACGTTCTCCTGGGTGTGGGCGATGTTGAGCAGCAGCTTGCGGACGAGCTGCACGTCGGAGCCGTAGGCTACCCCCACGTCGATCTTGCCGCGCAGCTTGGGATCGCCGAGTGTCCAGTTGACCACCCTGCCGGTGATGAAATCACCGTTGGGGACGATGTACTCGACATTGTCGAAGTTGCGGATGCGCGTCGAGCGCATGCTCACGGCCGTGACTTCGCCGAGCTGGTCGCCCACCTCGATGACATCCCCCACGCGCAGGTGCCGCTCGAACAGGATCATCAGGCCGCTGATGAAGTTCACGAACAGCGGCTGCAGCCCCAGTCCCAGTCCCAGTCCCAGTGTGCCCAGCAGCACGGTCAGCGCCCCCAGGTCCAGGTGAACCAGGGTCAGGGCGATGTAGGCCCCCAGCGCCACGATGGTGTAATGCAGCAGGACGGTGATGGCCGCCTGGACGCCGCGATCCAGGTGCGTCGTGGCCGGGAACACCTGCGTGCGCAGAAACACGCGCAGGCTGCGCGAGATCACGAAGGCCCCCGCGACGACGAGTCCCGCGGCCACCAGCCGCCACGCCGTGACCGGCTGGGCGGCGAGGTGGAACAGCGGCAGATCGAGCACGTACTTGATCTCCGCCGGGCGGACGCCCCAGGCGGAGAAGATGAGGATGGCCGCTCCCACCAGCACCAGCG
>CAYVVX010000186.1:0-8081 GCA_964455315.1 uncultured Planctomycetales bacterium
AGCGTTTTTGCGTCCTGCCACTTGCCGTTGAACCAGTCGTCCATCCGGGCCCAGCCATCCCCGCCCGCGCCGGTCTCGGACAGCACCCGGTCCGGCCCGCCGTCCCAACTGCCGTGCCAGTACTGCACGCGGATGGCAGCGGGCTCGGGGGCCTTGCCCACCGGCCACGTGACCACCACGCGACGGATCTTCCGCGGCTCGCTCCAGCGCACCCCGGCGAGCCCCCGCTCGCTCTCGAACAGCGGCATGCCGAAAGGTACGGCGTCGAAGGCGTCGCCCGGTTGGGGATGGCCTGACGCCCCGGTCGGTGCGGCAACGAGGTGCACAAGACACAGAGCGAGCGGGATGCGAAGCATGTGTTCCCTCCGCGGCGTGCGCCGGGGTTTGTGAATCAGCGCATCGGAGCAGCATCCGTGCGCGAACCGGCCCGAATGGTAGCGGCCAGGAAGGAAAACCGGAAGTCGGCATCACGGCTTCGACCCCGACCGCGGTTGCCCGCATCGGAGTTCCACACGGTTAGGCGGCTACTGGACCTGTCCCTGGCTCACGATGTTGGCGGTGGGCCGGAGGGCGAAGAAGGTCTCGTGAATGCCGTCGCTGACGTGGTTGAGCTTGAGCTGGAAGTTGTCCAGGAACTCGTGCAGCCCGCCGCCGATGATGTCTTCCACCTGGGTGTAGTCCAGCTCGGAGCGCAGCCGCCCGAGCCCTTGCTCGGCGCTGTTGCGGAAGGTGCCCATCGGCGAGCCGGTGATGGCGTGCAGCGACTCCTCGGCCTTGAGCAGGCTGTAGCGCACGGCCCGTGGGAAGTCGCGGTCCAGGAGCAGGAAGGCGGCCACCCGTTTCGGCTGGATCGGGCCCATCTGCTTGCGGTACATCTCCAGCCCGCTGGTGGACTTGAGCACCGCGGCCCACTGGATGTTGTCGAAGGGCGTGCCCACGTCGGAGGCGCTGGGCAGCAGGATGAAATACTTCACGTCCAGGATGCGCGAGGTCTTGTCGGCCCGCTCGGTCAGCCGCCCGATGCGGGCGAAATGCCAGCCTTCGCCGTGGGACATGGTCGCGTCGGTCAGCCCATTGAACAGATGGCTGGCCATCTTGATGTGCTGGTAGAAACGATGGGTGACTTCCATTGCGAAACTGCTCGCCGAGGACGACTGGACCATCTGGTAGGAGGTGTTGATGTGCTCCCACATTTCCGACGAGATGATCTCGCGCACGGTGCGGGCGTTCTCCCGCGCCGCCCGCAGGCAGGAGAGGATGGAGTTGGCATTGGCCGCGTCGAAGGTCAGAAACCGGATGACGTTCTCGCGGTTGGCTTCGCCGTACTGCTTCAGGAACAGCTTGTAGTCACCGGTGGTGCGCACCAGCGGCTCCCACTGCTCCTGATCGCTGCGCGGAAGGTCCAGGATCAGGTTCAGGTTGACGTCGATGAAGCGGGCCACGTTCTCGGCCCGCTCGACGTACCGTGCCAGCCAGTAGATGGAGTTGGCCACCCGGCTCAGCATGGCGCAGCCTCCCCCCAGCCCTGCCCCTGGCTGGGCGCGTCGATCACCCAGGTGTCCTTGCTGCCGCCGCCCTGCGAGGAGTTCACCACCAGCGAGCCCTTCTTCAGGGCCACCCGGGTCAGTCCGCCGGGCAGTACGAAGACCTCCTTGCCGTAGATGATGTACGGGCGCAGGTCGACGTGCCGGCCTTCGAAGTGGTCGTCCACCACGATGGGCACCCGGGACAGCGAAAGCGTCGGCTGGGCGATGTAATTGCGGGGATCCTTGCGGATGTTCTCGGCGAACTTCTCGCGCTCCTCGCGCGAGGCGTGCGGGCCGACCAGCATGCCGTAGCCGCCGGATTCCCCGGTCGGCTTGACCACCATCTTGTCCAGGTTGTCCAGCACGTGCCTGAGATCCTTCTCCTCGCAGCACAGGAAGGTGGGCACGTTGGGCAGGATCGGCTCTTCGTCGAGGTAATACTTGATGATCTTCGGAACGTAGGCGTAGATGGCCTTGTCGTCGGCGATACCGGTGCCCGGGGCGTTGGCCAGCGCCACCCGCCCGCGGCGGTACGCCTCCATGATCCCCGGCACGCCCAGCATCGAGTCCGCCCTGAACGCCTGGGGATCCAGGAAGTCGTCGTCGATGCGGCGGTAGAGCACGTGCACGCGCTGGAGTCCGCGCGTCGTCCGCATGTACACGGTGTGATCGTCAACCACCAGGTCGCCGCCCTCGACCAGCTCCACGCCCATCTGCTGGGCCAGGAACGAGTGCTCGAAGTACGCCGAATTGTACGACCCGGGGGTCAGCACCGCGGCCGTGGGCATGATCCCGTTCGGCGGAGCGACGTGCATCAGTGCGGCGAACAGGCGGTCGGGGTAGTTGTCCACCGGGCGGACCCGGGAGGCGGCGAAGACCATGGGGAAAACGCGCTTCAGCACGCGGCGGTTCTCCAGCACGTAGGAGACGCCGGACGGGCAGCGCAGATTGTCCTCGAGCACGTAGAAGGTGCCGTCACCGTCGCGGACCAGGTCGGTCCCGGTGATGTGGCACCAGATGCCCTGCGGCGGCTTGAGACCGACGCACTGCTTGCGGAAGGCCTTGCAGCTCAGCACCAGCTCGGAGGGGACGACCTGGTCCTTGAGGATCTTCTGGTCGTTGTAGACGTCGTTGATGAACAGGTTCAGGGCGATGATGCGCTGCTGCAGCCCGCGCTCGATCTGCTCCCACTCCTTCGACTCGACGATCCGGGGGACCACGTCGAAGGGAAAGATCTTCTCGGTGCCCTGCTCGTTGCCGTAGACGGTGAAGGTGATGCCCATGTTGAACAGGGCCGCCTCGGCCGCCTTCTGAACGCGGATCATGCCCCCTGCATCCATGTTCTGGATGCGGTTGACCAGCAGGGCGGCACCGCCGCGGGGCTTGCCGGTTGACTCGAAGAGTTCGTCGTAATACGAACCCGGATCGTAGGATAGGAAGTCCATGGTTGGTTGATCACATTGAAGCTGACAGGCGTCTAATTGGTCAGGCAGTATAATCGAATCATGCGCGCCTGGCAAGAAGTGCGGATCGCGTCGTTTCGTTCGGCGGCGTGTTTGCCGGCCTCGTGCAGCGATCCGCGCACGATAACGAGTCCGGGCAACATTCGGTGGCCACGTAACGTTATCACCGGCGTGGGGTCCGCGCATTGCGGACGGGAGCGCCAGGATCGGAGCATTCTCATACCCGGAGCGAGCACATGATGGCAGCGCATCTCATCACCGTTCTGGCAGCGGCGGGCGCCCTCGGGGGCGCGGGCCAGGCGGCGAGGGACTATCAGGTCGTGGGCACCGGCCAGCGGGAATGCTACGACGACCGTCATCCGATTTCCTGTCCCCAGGACAGCGAGCCCTTTCACGGGCAGGATGCCCAGCAGAAGCATCCGCCTCCCGCGTATCGTGACCACGGCGACGGGACCGTGTCCGATCTCAACACCGGGCTCACGTGGGTCAAGGCCCGCGGGCCGAAGCTGGCCTGGGAAACCGCGGTCGCGGGGGCGCCGACGTGTTCGGTCGGGGGTCACCATGACTGGCGCATGCCCACCCTCAAGGAGTTGTACTCGCTGATCGACTTCAACGGCGGCTTCCACCCTGAGGGCGGCTCGGTACCCTACATCGCCACCAGGTACTTCGATTTTGCCTACGGCGACGCGGAGAAGCGCGAGCGGCCGATCGACTGCCAGGACTGGTCCGCGACCGTCTACGCGGGCCGGACCATGAACCGGGACCGCACCGTCTTCGGCGTCAACTTTGCGGATGGGCGGATCAAGGGCTATCCGCTGCTGCGGCCCGGACCCGGACGATCAGCCCCCAACATGCTTTACGTGCGCTATGTCCGCGGCAACCCGAAGTATGGGAAAAACGACTTCCATGACAACGACGACGACACGATCACCGACCGGGCAACCGGGCTGATGTGGTCGCAGGCCGACAGCGGCACGAGAATGAACTGGGAGGACGCGCTGGCCTGGGTCCAGCGCAAGAACCGGCAGAGGTATCTCGGCTACGGCGACTGGCGTCTTCCCGATGCCAAGGAATTGCAGTCCATCGTCGACTACACCCGTGCCCCGGAAGCTGATGATCCGGCGCGGCGCGGCCCGGCGATCGACCCGGTCTTCCGGATCAGCCGCCTCGACGACGGCGAGTATCCCTGCTTCTGGAGCAGCACCACCCACCTCGACGGCCCGCGCGATCGAATGGGAATGGAGGCGGTATACGTGGCCTTCGGACGGGCGCTGGGCTGGATGCGGCCGCCCTTTGGACGTGCCGAGCCGCGGCTGGTGGATGCCCACGGGGCGGGCGCTCAGCGCAGTGATCCCAAGCGTGGCGACCCGGCCGCGTATCCTCACGGGCGCGGTCCGCAGGGCGACGTCATCCGCATTCTGAACCACGTCCGATGCGTGCGCGGCCCGGTGGAGTAGTGGATTTCGGGGTCGGCCTGGGACCCGTCAGCTACTGCGGTTCCCGCAGGTGTGTGGCCGCGCGCACACCTCAGACGAGCGTGCCGCGGGTTGTCTGATGGGGGCTTGCCGTGACGCTGGTGGCTACCGGATCTCGGGGCCGGCGGGCTGGGGCTGGGGAGCCGGGGTTGGCATCGTGGGTACTTCGATCACCGCGCCGGCCTGAAGCCCGTGGGGATCGCGGGCCACGCGCTCCCGGTTGAGTTCGTACAGCTCCGGCCAGCGGGTGCCGTCGCCGAGGAAACGCGCGGCCAGTTCCGACCAGCCTTCGCCCGGCTTGACGGTATAGGCCCGGTCGGCGGGCACCGGCGGAGCCTGCTCGCGCACGGCGGCGCGACCGGGTACGGCCGGACCGGTCAGCGGCGAGGGGCTGGCCATCACCGCGGTGCTGTCGCCGGTCGCCGGTCGCGTGGTGGCGGAGGCGATCGGGGGGGCCGGGATCTTCACTTTCGCGCCCAACTGCAGCCGGCGCGGGTCGAGATCCGGGTTGGCCTTGCTGATCAGGCTGGTGTACTTGGCGTGCCCGAAGTACTGGATCGCCAGCCCGCTGAAGGTGTCGCCCGACTTGATCTGGTGGATGGTCATGTTCACCGCGTCCGCCGGTCGGGTGGTCGGCGCAGCGGCCAGACCGGTGGACGGCGCCAGCGGTGCGGGGGTCGGGGCGACGGCCACCGGCTCGGGCGTGGTGATGGTCATCGATGGCGTGGGGGCCGGATCAGGAGCGGAGTCGCTGCCGGGAGGTGCGGAGTGGCTGATCTCCATGCGCGTCGGTTCGTTCGTATCGGCATGGTGAATGGGCGAGGCAAAATCGTCCCGGTGCGGCGGCGTCGTGGTCGCTGCGTTATCCGTGGACCACGAGAAACCGCCGCGCTCCTCGCGATCGGTGTCGGAAGGCGAGCCGCCGGTGGAGGCGAGCCCGCCGGTGTGATCGGTATCCGCGCTCGTACCAGTGCCGGTCGAGTTTTCCGAGACGCTCAGCGCCCCGGGATCGTGGATGGGCTCGGTTCGCGCCGTGCTTTCACCGGCTTCGTCGCGATTGGCGAGGCTGGTGGTGTTGGTCGAGGCCGTCTCCTTCGGCTTCGAATCGGGATGGCGCGCGTTGTACCACGCTGCCGCTCCGATGCCCACGAGGGCGACTGCCAACGCGATCCCGATTTTTACCTGTTGTGGCCGCATGATCGATCCCTCGACAACGGATGCTGGGAAGAGAAAGGCGCGCTGCTTTCCATGAGCGCGAACGCCGCGTCCTGCGTGCAGTGCGGATATCAACGCCGGAGGTCGCCGCGCATCAACAGCCCCCGGGGCGTTGCAACGCGAGTATATCGGCAAGCGGGCGGTTTTCAACCCAGCCAAAGCTGATATGCAGGATTCAGGTGAAAGTCCGCGCGACCGGGGCAGGGAGTGCGGGCCGGGGCGTGGGGACGGCGGCGCGAAGCGTGCGCTCGAGGAGAAGTATGCGGTCTGGAGGAAACCCGGCGCCGGAGTGCGGGCGAGCTCTCGGGCAGCGCCCGTCTTCAGCGGTTGCCGGCGCCGAACCGGACCGTGTCCACGCGGCGGTAGGTTCGATCGACGCCGTTGAGCCCCGGACCCTGGTAGTCGGTCATGCGGTCGCTGTACAGCAGGATCTCGCCCGGCGTGTAGAAGGCATCGGTGGAAGGCCAGTCGCTGCGGTAGTTGAAGTCGGTTGCCCGGTAAGTGCCCGGATATCGGTCGAAGAGCAGGCTGGAGGCCAGCACCGGGCGGACGACCTCATTCGGCCCGAACTCGACCGGTTCATGGCTGCGGGCACAGCCCATGACGACGCTGCTGAGCAGCAACCCCAGAAAAAGCCCCCACGCTCGCATCGCTTCGCCTCCTTCCGCTGAATCGTCTCACCCAGGACTGTTGCAAGGCCCGTGCCGGGTCAGGAAGCCGGCGGCGGCATCCTCACCCGGGCACCAGAATCCCACGCGGCCAGCCATTGGTCGTGTATTTGGGTAATTTGTAACGAATATGTGTCTTGTGTGGACTGCGCGATCGTGTTGAGGGTCACCCGGAGCCATTGCTCCTCTGGCGGATACAAGGTACTTTGACTGCGAAGCTTAGGTCAGCAAGCCCGGTGATGACTTGCGGTCGAATCGTCTCCGCCACCGGCGTTGCCCTGATCCTGCCGGGACCACCGGACCATCTACGGGAAAGCGGGTTTCCTCCTCGTCGTCCGTGCTGACCACCCTGGGAGTCGCTGATTGGCCACCGTGTTCATGACCTCCCTCGCCGCGGGGATGATGGCCGTCCTGGCCATGTGCCGGATCGACCAGCTCGCCTGGAAGTTGATCCGCCTGGTCGGGATCCTGGTTCTGGCCCTGCTGGTCCTGGCCATCACCATGCAGGTGCTTCCGGCGGTGTCGGATGGACACCCCGATGTGGTCTGGCCTGTGCTGGTGTCCGCGCTGGCGGCGCTCATGGCCGGCGGCGTGGTGGGGTTGGCCCCGGTCGCGGAGCGTTGCGGGGCATGGATACGAGGGCTCGCGGTGGCAGGCGGGGTTGCGGGGCTCGCCGCGTCGTGGCAATGGAGTGTGCTGGAGCATGTGTGGCCGACGACCGACATCCCCCGATACGTGGTGCCGGCGCTGTTCAACCAGGTCATCTCCGCGGTGCTGACCGGCTCGGTGACGCTGGCGACGGCCATGGGCCACGCCTACCTGACCCAGACGCGCATGACCATCCGCCCGCTGCGGCGGGTCGCGACGATCTTTGCCGTGGCCATGGGCATCCGCATCGTATGGTCGCTTTTCGTAGCCGGCAGCCTGTGCTGGCTGGCGGTGGTCCACGACGACATGCCCATGCTGGTGGTGCGCCAGCAGGCGTTGATGCTGATCATTCGCGGGGTGGTCGGTCTGGCCATACCCGCCGTGTTCGCCTACATGATCCTGGAGACGGTGCGGCTTCGGGCAACGCAGTCGGCGACCGGCATCCTCTACTTTACCATGGTGCTGATCTACATCGGGGAGTTGACCGGGCTTTACCTGCTGCAGGAAACCGCGATCGCGTTCTGAATGGCGTTGCCCCGGTGCCGCTGCGTCAGAATCTCCCTTGCTCCGGCCCTCACTGGCCCCACTTGAGCTTCTTGGTCAGCGTGTACCAGCGCGGCTGGGAGGGGTTGTGCACGAGCTGGAAGTTGTGGGGGTGGCGGCGCACCACCAGCCGATCCCCCTCGTGCAGGGGCAGGCTCACCTGTCCGTCGATCACCGCCGTGGTTCCCTCGTTGACCTGCTGAGCGACGACTTCGATGACCGTCTGCCCGTGCACCACCAGCGGCCGGTGGGTCAGCGAGTGCGGCGCGATCGGCGAGATGGCGATGGCGCAGATCTCCGCCTGGACGATGGGTCCGCCCACGGACAGGTTGTGGGCGGTGGTGCCGGAGGGCGCCGCCAGGACCAGCCCGTCACCGCTGACATCGGTGAGTGGGTCGCCGTCAGCGCGGATGGCCAGGTGGATCATCCGGTAGGGTGGTCCGGCATGGATGACACAGTCGTTGACAGCCATCGCCGGCAGCCCGTCGGCTTCCCGGCCGGCGATGGCCACCTCGAGCATCATGCGCTGGCTGATGATCCCGG
>CAYVVX010000186.1:8091-8619 GCA_964455315.1 uncultured Planctomycetales bacterium
GATGCTCGTGAACCTCCTGCACGCTGAACTCGGCAAGGTAGCCGAGCTTGCCGAAGTTGACGCCCACGATCGGCGCCTGCAGCGGGCCCATCGCCCGCACCGCCGCCAGGATGCTGCCATCCCCGCCGAGCACGATGATGCGGTGCGGGCGGGATTGGGCCAGCCGCGCGGTGTCCGCGATGCTGCCCGTGGCGGCGACCTCGGCGACCTCGCCCACCTGCCTGGCAAGCTGCAGCATCCTCTCTGCCGCGTCCGCCTTGGCCGGGTTGCAGAGGATGATGACGGCACGACGCTGGGGCATGATCGGCCCTGATTACCGGGGTGAATTGCTGCAAAGCCGCATTATAGCGGAGTTTGGAACCGCCGCCAGAAGCGTACGAATCCCGGTTGGACCAGAACCGCCGGGATACGCTCAGTATTAAGGAAAAGTTAAGATTCTGCTTGTCCGGGCCTGCATTCACCGGTAGATTGGCAGATGAACACAATGCGGAGAAGGCCCATGCTCAAGCGTCGCCCGTTCTCGACTGT
>CAYVVX010000187.1:0-8587 GCA_964455315.1 uncultured Planctomycetales bacterium
GATCCCAACCCGAACTGCATCGAGCAGCCGTAACCCGGCACAGGCGGACAGCCAGCAACTTCACCACAGCCATTCGGCATGGGCTTCGGGCCTGTGCCGAGTGGCTGTGTCGTTTATGCCGGATTGCGCCGCGTTCCACAACCTCCGGGCGGCCCCCTTCGGGTTGATTCGTCGGTCGGAACGAGGGACAATGGTGCCGTTCTGAAGGAGGTCGCCGCCGACGCATCGTAGGGGGAGTACACGCGGATGATCGGAAAGCCATCTCACGGCATGGGTTTGTTCACGGCAATGTTGTCGATTGCGGTCAGCGGCTCGGCACGCGAGGCGCACGCCGCAGGAGCTTCCCGAACGCGCAAGCCCGTTGATAAGGGCGTGGCCGTCGTCGAGTTCTTCACCTCCGCCTGGTGCGGCAAGTGCCCGCCGGTCGAAACCATGCTCAGCAAGCTCGTGGAAGAGGCCCGGGAGGATGATCGCCCGGTGTACATGCTGGCGTTTCATGTGGACTACTTCGATATCGAGGGGCGCAGGGATCCGTTCAGCAGCAAGGCATTCACCGAACGCCAGTACGTGTACGTGGAAGCGTTTGGAGAGGATCACGCGGGCACGCCGCACGCGATCGTGAACGGCGTCGGCGGCGGATTTGTGCCCGACGAACAGGAAGCCCGGGACTGGATCGGTCAGGCGTTGGCGATGCCGACCAAGGCCAAGATCAACATCAAGTTGATCGCACCGCCGGATGAGGCGGCCGCGGCGACCAGGCGGGCGGGCGGCCCGGCGATGCCGAAGGCGGCACAGGCGAGGGGTCACATCACCGCGACGGCAGCCGAACCTGCCAGGCCGTCCCGGAGTGCCGGAAGCCGGCCCGCCGAGGATGTGGCCGACCTGCCGGAGCCGGTCGAAGTCGACTGCACGCTTACCGGGATGGTGGCCGGCATGTTGCTCAACGTCGCCCTGGTGGAGCGCGATCTCGACGTGCAGGTGCCGTACGGCACCCGGCGGACGCAGGTGAAGGGCAATCATGTGGTGCGGGCCTTTCAGACGCTGCCGGTCAAGCGGCCCGGCAAGCAGCGGATCATTCTCGATCCGCCGGCCGGATGGAACCCCGCGAAGAGTTCCGTGGTCGCTTATGTCCAGGATCCCCGCCGGCTGGGCATTGGCGGCGCGGCCGCGATCGAGGTAGCGCCGGCCGAGTGAGATCGCCTGACCACGACGCTTTTGGAGGAACCATGCTCGTCCTGTCGCGCATGCGAGACCAGGTCACGATGATCGGTGACGAGATCCGGGTCACCGTGCTCGACATCCAACCCTGGCGCACGGTCATGCTGATCGAAGCACCCAACGATCTGCTCCCGCACGATCCTGATCGTGACCCGCCCCACCGCGCGATCCTCTCATTCCAGCGCGGCGAGGGTCTGCGCCTCGGCAGGCACATTGAGTTTCAACTCGTGGATATCCGCGGTGACAAGGTCCGGATGGGGTTCAATACCCCGCCCGCGGTTCCGGTGCGTCGCAAGGAGGTCTACGATGCGATTCGCCGGGAGAACGACCGCGACCAGGAACCCTGACCCTCCCCCGCCCCCCCCTGCTGGACAACGGTCACCAGTGCCGCTACACTCCAGGGTGTTCAGTGGAGGAAGAGCCATTGGATTAATGCCTGGCACCGATGGCCTGACAGGTCGCAGCCTGCGACCGCCACATTCCCCGGCACATCCGCTCCCCCACCCTTGATGAGAGAATCTTGATGACGTTTGACGACCTCCGGCTCTCCGAGCCGATCCTTCGCGCGGTCCGCGCCGAGGGCTATGCCACCCCCACGCCCATCCAGCTCAAGGCCATTCCGCATGTGCTGGAAGGCCGCGACCTGCTGGCCTGTGCCCAGACCGGCACCGGCAAGACGGCCGCGTTCGCCCTGCCCATTCTGCATCGACAGACCCAGGGACCGCCGCGCGAGCGCAGCCGACACCGCAACATCCGCGTGCTGGTGCTGGCTCCAACCCGTGAACTGGCCGCCCAGATCGGCGACAGCTTCCAGGCCTATGGGCGGAATCTGCCGCTTCGCCACTCGGTCATCTTCGGCGGCGTGAACCAGAACCCGCAGGCCCGGGCCCTCCGCGAGGGGGTGGACATCGTGGTGGCCACGCCGGGTCGTCTGCTGGACCTGATGGAACAGGGACTGGTGGACCTGCGGCACGTCGAGGTGCTGGTGCTCGACGAGGCCGACCGCATGCTGGACATGGGCTTCATCCGCGACATCCGCAAGATCGTCGCCAAGGTGCCGGCGAAGCGGCAGACGCTGCTGCTCTCGGCAACCATCCCGGGCGACATCCGCACCCTGGCCGGGGAAATCCTGCGCCAGCCGGTCAGCGTGAACGTGGCCCCGGTGTCCTCGGCGGCGGAAACCGTCGGCCAGTCGGTCTACTTCGTGGAAAAGCGCCAGAAGCCGGCCCTGCTGGAGCATTTTCTGAACAGCAACGCGGTCACCCGGGCGCTGGTCTTCACCCGCACCAAGCACGGCGCCGACCGGGTGGCCCGACACCTGTCCCGGGCCGGCATCCGCGCGGAGGCGATTCACGGCAACAAGAGCCAGAACGCCCGGCTGCGGGCCATCAGCCGGTTCAAGTCGTCGGCCCCGCCGGTGCTGGTGGCGACCGACATCGCCGCCCGCGGGCTGGACATCGACGAAGTGTCCCACGTCATCAACTTTGACGTGCCCAACGTGCCGGAGACGTACGTGCACCGCATCGGCCGGACCGGGCGGGCGGGCGCGAGCGGCCTGGCGGTGTCCTTCTGTGACCGGGACGAGATGGAATTCCTGCGCGACATCGAGCGGCTGATGCGCAAGCCGATCCCGGTCAGCCCGGACACGCCGGATCTGCCGGCGGTCGCGCCGCGGCCCATCGAGCATGAACCGCGGCAAAGGCCGGGAACACCGGCCGGGCGTCCCCGGCGCACTACTCGCCGCGAGGCCCGCACAACCCCCACCACCGCCCTGACGGCGACCGCGAGCGAACCGGCCGTTGCCACCCTCGACCGCCCGCCACCGTCCGGCGTGGGCTTCCGGTCGCGCGGCAAGAGCCGCCCGCGGCGCGGGGCACCGAGACGGCGGTAATCACGCGGACGCTGGAACTTCGGTAATCAGGCGATCCCGGGAGAGTCGACGTGGCAGGCCCGGCTTGTCAGCGTGGCCGCATGCCGGTATGGTCCGAAACGGGTAAGGCGCAGCGGTGCGAGTTGAGCCGACTGCCCTGTGGAAATTCACCCCGGCGCGGAAGAAGGTGCCCAAGAGCCGGCATCACCCCGGCTCGTTCTACTTGGAGGTGATGGCCGATGGACGTGGTCCGAATCCTGTGTGCGATCCTGCTGCCGCCACTGGGCGTGTTCCTGCAGGTGGGCCTGGGCCTCCATTTCTGGCTCAATATCCTGCTGACCCTGTGCGGCTATGTGCCGGGCATCGTGCACGCCGTCTGGGTCATCGCGAAGAAATAGCAGCGGAGGCAGGCGCGGCCATCGCGGCGATGGCGCACCTGAACCGGGCTGCGCAGGCCGCTCGCGCTTCACAAGCCGCCTGCACAACCGAATCTTCGATCATTCCGGCCAGTTCACTCCCTTTCAGATCTTGTACTGCGGAATCTTCAGCAGTTCGCCGTCCTTCAGCGCCGACTGGTGGGCGACCACGCCGGCCACGGACATGTTCAGGGCCCAGGCGATGTTCACCAGCGGGGTGCGGTCCTCGAGGATCGCGGTGATGTACTCGTTCATGAGCTGGCCGTGGGAGCCGCCGTGCCCGCCGGCCTCGACACCGGGCGGCAGCGCGGGGCGCCTGAGGTCGGGCAGATCGGACGCCTGCACCAGCCCCTGGTACTTGCCGTAGTAGGAGCCCTTCTGCCCGCGAATGCGACCCATCTCACCGCCGGCACCCGGGGTGTCCCAGCTCACGGCCATGCGCGAGGTGCCGCCCTCGGAAGTGCGGAAGAGGGCGATTTCGGTGCCGAAGGGGTTCTTGTAGCGGTTACCCGAAGGCGTGAGGTGGTCGATGATGCTGGGCAGGCCCATGCAGGATACTTCGGTAAAGCTTTCGCCGGTGACGCCGACGTAATACCCGTTCGAGTGGGTGGGATACCACTGCGGCGGCAGCCCCACGCGCCAGTCCTTGTACGATGGGATCGGGGTGGGCATGTAGTGGTAGTACTCGCCCTCGGAGTAGACCAGCTTGCCCAGCCCGCCGTCGTTGTAGATGGTCCGCATGCCGTACAAATCCTCGTGAAAGCACGAGGTCTCGAACATCATGTACTTCAGACCGGTGGACTTGACCGTCTCGAACAGCTCGTCGGCCTCCTCCACGCTGCCGTAGACCGCCGGCACCGCGGTGGCGACGTGCTTGCCGTGCTTGAGGGCGGCGATGCAGTGCTTCGCATGATTGGGGGCGTCGGTGGCACAGAACACCGCCTCGATGTTCTTGTCCTTGACCATCTCCTCCAGCGAGGGATAGGTCTTCTCGCAGCGGACCGCCTTGGCCAGCCCGGCGCAGTTGTCCGGCTGGATGTCGCTGACCGCGACGATCTCGACGTTGGGATGGTCCTGGAAGCTGAACGCGGCCCCGAAGCGGCACACGCCAAACCCGGCGATGCCGACCTTGACCTTCCGGTCGGACACCGGCCGCCAGTCATCCCGGGCCTTGGGATCGGCGGCCTGTTTCTCGAAGCCGGGAATGACCTTCTCCTCGGCGCCCTTCGCACCGCCGGGCAGCCCCATCGCAGCCGCGCCCGCGCCAATGGCCTGCAGGAAAGATCGTCGGGACGTGAAATCGCTCATGGGTATGCTCCAGCACAGGAAAAGAGGTCGACCAGTCATGCCATCCCGACCTCGCCCAGCAGCGGGCGTGCCGGCCATTCCACCCTCAATTCACCACGATACCCCTGCGACGGCGCAGCGCCAATCCGCGTCCGGAGTGGAGTCCCGGCCTGCTCCGCATTGGCAACCGCGCCCGCCGGGCGGTATAAACAATCCTGCCGGGGACACCGCGTTCGTGCCGCCGGAAACGGACGCCCGCCCGCGCGAGTGGCGGAATTGGCAGACGCGCAGGATTTAGGTTCCTGTACCGTAAGGTGTGGGGGTTCGACTCCCCCCTCGCGCAATCACCGGCGGCGCCCCGAGTCGCGGGCTCATCACCGACACCAGTGCCTGCCCTGGGGGAGTAGCCCTCTCAGGTCGATCATACGTGACCCTCAAAACCGGAGGAGCACCGATGCGAGCATCCACACGCAGACAACACCTCATCGACCTGTCCGCCGGCCTGTTCGGCTTCGCCGCCGCCAGGGCCTTTGCCGCGACAGAGAAACCCGCGTCACCGTTCCTCCGCAAGCGCGGCGTCGAACGCAGGGAGTTCAAGGATTCCGATGGCCGGACCATCGTGCAGTTGACCGACAACACGCTGGAGAGCAAGCACAGCTATTACGACGCCTGCCCCTTCTCATCCGACGGGCGGTACCTGTTGTTCTCGTCGGTGGACCCGGCCACGCTGACCAGGTCGGTCGGGGACGCGATCGGTTCGGACCAGGGGATGATCTGCGTCATGGACACGAAGACACACCAGATCGGCGTCATCGCCGAGGGCGCGGCCTACCACACTCACACCGGGGCGTTCCCCCTGTGGCATCCGCGCAAGAACACGGTCTTCTACACCCTGGAAGAGGAGCGCATCGGCGCGGTCGATCTCGATACCGGCGAACGGTCGACGATGAAGGGTATCCTCCGCCAGCTCAGCCCGGACGGCACCACGTTCGCAGCCCCGATGAATGCATCCAACCGGCCGGATGATCCGGACCAGTGGGGCTTTTACACCATGCGCGAGGACGGCTCGGGGACGCGACAGATCATCTCGACCCGCCGACTGCACGGGCTGACCCCGAACAGGGATGAATTCGACTGGAAGGAGATGACCGTCGGCAACCCCAAGTGGTCGCCCGACGGCAAGCACCTGCTCATCACCATGTGGTGCCACCCCAAGCCGGCGGTGCGGCGCAGCCTGTACATCGCCACGCCGGACGGCTCAGAGATCCGCTGGCTCACCTACTTCGGGCATCATCACAGTTGGATGCCCAACGGGAAGGGTGTGCTGTTGATGGATTCGCAATCCCGTTCCGCAGACGCCCGAACCGGCGGCCACGGCATGTTCCTGATCGACTTCGACGGCTCCAACCGGAGGGCGGTGATCGACGCGCCGGTCGGTTCGCACCCGTGTATGGACCCGAGCTGCAGGATGATCGCGGATTTCGACGGCAAGGGGATCTTCATCGTCCATATCGACGGCAAAAAGTTCGAGCGGGTGGCCAGGTTCCGAAAGGAATTCGACATGGGTCATAAGGGCACCCACCCGCACTGCGTCTGGAACCCCAAGTCGCCGCAGGTGGTCTACAACTCCGCCGAGACCGGCCACTGCGAGTTGTACATGGTAACGGTCAAGGCGTGAGGAGATTCGCGGTACAGCCGCCCTCTTCGATCCAGTTCATCCATCGCCGATGGCGTTGCATAACTCGTCACAGCGATCAACTTCCTTTCCGTTCAAGGTAAACCATTCCATGACCTCACGCATTCACCCCCTGCTCGGTGCCGTCGCCTTGATGAGCGCAGTGACCGCCGCTCCCGCCCGCGCCGAGAAACCTTACGGCCCCCCGATCTGTCCGCACATCCTCGGCTGGCCGGAGGACGTGAAGGAATGGGCCGAGGGTGCCCCGTGGATCAAGGCCCTGGACATCACCAGTTGCGGCATGGCCAAGGAGCGCGGCGCCCGGGTGTTCTACCGCGTTTTCGATCACGCCTCCGGACCGGACGGGGACACGAACATCGGCGGGAGGAAGTTCGGCAAGGAGATCCTCGAACGGCTGTCGCACATGCCGAAGAAGATGTGGCCGGACGCGATCGGGTTTCAGAACGAGTTCAACAACGTCAGCCCTGAGGCGGCCCGCTGCTTCATCGACATGTACGACACCCTCCGCGAAGGCGGCTACGAGGGCATGATCGTCTTCGGCTCTTACGGGCCCGGCGGGCCGACCGACCGTACCGAGTGGGCCCGGCCACACATCAAAGAGGCCTGCGTCAAGGCCGACGCCATCGAGACCCACGAGTACTGGGATCTGACCATCAAGCATTTCAATACCTATCTGGCCCATCGCCACGTGCGGGCCATGAACGAGTACCCGTGGCTCAAGACCAAGCCGTGGTTCATCGGCGAGTACGGCAGCGACGGCGTGGCCAAGGGGGAAGACCCGCAGAACCGCAGCGGCTGGCGCGACCGCGACAAGCTCACCGCCGACGAGTACATCCGGCAGAACGAGATCTACCGCTTCGGCGACAAGGCCGATGACATCCCCCCCGCGGCCCCGAACGTCATGGCGGTTTTCCTGTATCAGCAGGGCGCCCCGCCGCACATGTGGCAGGGTTGGGAGACCCGCGGCACGCCGCTGATGGCGTACATGAAGTCGACCTGGAAGCCGACGCACGGGTTCATCTGCGTCGAGGTCAAGGATGACTCGGGCAAGCCGGTCGAGGGCGTCGAGGTGACGCTGTCGCCGTCGGGCAGGAAGGCGACCACCGATGCCCGGGGGGTGGGCTGGTTCTTCGCGGTGGAACCGGGAGAGTACGAGCTTGCCGCCCGGGGGGATGATGCCGCGGGAACGGCGCGGGTGAAGCTGACGCTCAAGCCGGGCGAGATTCGGACCGCAGAGATGCCGCTGCAGAAGTGAACCCGACCCCGGGTGGATGCGGGCATCATGGGCCTTGCCCATCGCTCGGCGGGGCAGATCGGGCGGAGCGCTTCGCAGCCATGACCTCCTGTCGCCGGGGCCGGGACATGGTCTTTTGCCCCACTGAGGGAAATGGCCCACGGAGCCGCCCCGCCGGCGGAGGGAACGCCGCCGGGGCCCAGGGCTTGCCGGGGTCTACCCGGACGCACAAGCATAATCTATCTTTGGATAGCTTTAATAACCACGCCCTCCTCCGCGGAGGGATCCCCCGCTTATCGCACCGTGGATCGCCGGCCACGCCGGACTGAGTGCCAAATTGCACAAGCCGTGCGGGAAATGGCCCGCTCACGAGCGGCACCCCCGCGTCCAGGTGGCCTGACGGGCCGCGTGGGGGTCATTTATCGACCTCTCGCTCAAGGGGTAGATTCCCGAAGCCGGGGGCCGTATCGGCCCTGGCACACCTGCCAGGAGGGGTGTGGCGGGCGATCTGCGAAATCTTTCACGGAATCGCCGGGCCCGGCACTGTGCGTGCTCCTATTACCCACGTCGGGCCGAGGACGCCCGACTGACAACCAAATATCGGGATGGGAGAGGGATCGCCCTCACTGAATCGCAACCTGATCGCACCTTGACGAACACCATGGGTGACATCGGGGACGATCACCCAACCCACCCGGCATCTGCGATGCTTCGGCATCGCGGCGATATCCGATGGCCGCGGCAACACGTGGTACATCAGAGCGCATGAGATGGACGTCGCCCACCGCACCTAAGGGCGGCGAACATTGATGGCGGTCATCGGGCGAGATTATCCGTCGATGCGACGAGCGTATCGGCGCCTTTAT
>CAYVVX010000188.1:0-8544 GCA_964455315.1 uncultured Planctomycetales bacterium
AGATCTGCCTGTGCTGGAAGCACGGAGAGGACGAGGTCGGCTACTGGCACGAAGTCGATTCCGGCTACTCAGGCCGGCGTCCGATCGGGGCGGCGGGCTTCTCCGCGTCGGCCGCGAACGGCGCCTTCCATACACCCTGAGAACCCTTGGGAAGTAAGACAGCGGCATCATCGGCGCCAGGGGCGGCGCTCAGCGGTACTTCTCCGCCGTAGCCAGGTCGAAGCCCGCGTGGGCGGGGTTGACGGGCAGATCGCGCATTTCCGCCTTGCAGCGGTAGCACGCGGTGAGTTTGGGCACGAAGCCGTAAATGATCGCGTCGAGAATGACCACGGCGATCAGCACGCCCATCGACGCCAGCAGCCGAGCCATCGCGAAAAGAATCACCGAACTCACTCCCGCCAGCACCACCAGCAGAAGCCCGAGCTTCTGGGGGAAGTCCTTGCGGATGTAGAGCTCCTCGCCGCCGCAACGCGGACAGCGCTCGAGCGAGCCTTGCGGGGAGGGGGGCAGCGATGGTGCCAGCGGGGCCTGGGCGGCCTTGCAGGCGGGGCAGGTCACCTGCGCAGGCGGGTTGCCGGGGGTCGCGTCGACATCGACGGGGCAGCCGCAGGCGGGATTGTCGCAGAAGATGCGCAGGCGCATGGGCCGCGGCTCCGGCGGGGGCTACTGGCCGAACGGCCTGATCCAGGCGACGCCGGCGGAGCCGTTGGTCGGATTGACGTAGGGGACCAGATCGCCGCCGAAGATCTCCGGGCGGTGTTCCTTCATGACCGTCTCGGCGACCACCCAACCCAGGGCGGCGCCGAACACGACGTCGGAGAAATGGTGCTCGCGCGAGTCAAGCCGCTCGATCGCGACCAGACCGGTGAGCCCGAACATGGGCACGCCGACCAGCGGGCCGTAGGCGTCGTTGAGCACGGTGGCGAAAGCCATGGTGCTGGACACGTGCCCGGAGGGCCAGGCCCAGCTTTCGCCGTTGGGGCTGTCGGTGTCGGCGGCGAGCTTGAGGCCCATGGTACTGATGCCGGTGATGGTCAGGGCGCTGAACATGCGCTTGCCGACCTCGTAGGTCTTGGGATCCTGGGTGAGCTGGCCGGTGAGATACCACGCCCCGGCGAAGGCGAAGTGGGTGATGGGATTGCCGGCGGCGCCGAATGCGTCGCGCCAGTCCTCGGTGAAGGTGTGGTGGTGGTCGTAGTAGTCCTCGATGTCGTCGTCGACCTCGGGGCGCAAGGCGACTGAGGCCCCGCCCATGGCCACCAGGAAACCGAGGTTGTACGGATTCCCGAAGACCTTCTTGGTGTCCTCCCAGAGGAGGAAGGGCGATTCCTTGATGTCGCGGATGACGGTGTCCTTGAAGGTCGGCAACGGCCCGCGCTCAGATATGGTCACGGAAGCGTCGTCCGTGCCGGCAGGGGGCGGTGTCGATTCGGTGTCGGCAGACGGCGCGTTCTTTGCGGGGTTCGTGGAGAGGTGGAAGGGCGCCGGCTGTTCAGGCGCCGGGTTCACTTCGACCCAGCCGGAGTCGGCGGGCTCGGCGGCGGCGACCGCGGCCGCGAGGAGAACGCGGGCCGTTTCGGCGGGCAGCCGCTGGATTTCGGCGTTTTGAGCGGTGGCGGCGGCGCTGCTGAACAGCACCCCGGCGCCGAGAGCCCATGCGGCGATCATTCGGTTCATGTAGGCACCCATCCCTGAGAGCAGCGGGCGGACGACAAGTCACATGGTGGCGTCATCATATCCCCGGCGGGCGGGTGTGCAACACCGCGGGCGAGTCCCCGCGGGGCGGGGGGTGGGCGGGTTGATTTTGGCCGTCGGGCTACCAATAATTCGCCGGTGTTGAGGCACGGCGACCGGCGGGCCCTGGCCGTCCTTTCCGCCCGACCGACAGACCGAGTTCCAGCGCGGAGGCGGATCATGCGCTACCTGGTGGCCATTCCGATTTTCAATGAAGCGCCGACACTGCGGATGGTGCTGAGCGAGGTTCGCCGCTTCGCCGGCGACATCCTGGTGATCGACGACGGCTCGACCGACGGCAGCAGCGAACTGCTCCGCCAGGAGCACGGCATCTGCCGAATCCATCACCGCCAGAACCTGGGCTACGGGCAGAGCCTGATCGACGCCTTCGACTTCGCCATCCGGCGGGGGTTCGACTGGCTGATCACCATGGACTGCGACGAGCAGCACGAGCCGGAACGGATCAGCGACTTCCTGGCGGCCGCAGAGGCGGACGACGCCGACATCATCAGCGGCTCGCGCTACCTGAGCAGCTTCGCCGGCGACTCCCTGCCGCCGCTGGACCGCCGGGCCATCAACCAGAAGATCACCGACATGCTCAACGAGGTGCTGGCCCTGGGCATCACCGACGCCTTCTGCGGCTTCAAGGCCTACCGGGTCAGCGCGCTGAAGCGGTTGCACATCACCGTGCCCGGCTACGCCATGCCGCTGCAGTTCTGGGTGCAGGCGGCCCGGCAGCGGCTGCGCGTTCGCGAGATCCCCGTGCGCCTCATCTACAACGACCCCAACCGCCATTTCGGCGGCTCGCTGGACGATCCCGACGCCCGGATGCTGTATTATTACGATGTGCTGGTGCATGCCCTGGGCGAGGAGTTTCCCGTCGCGGGCAGGGAGCAGCGCGGCCGCGATGCCTGCGGATGCCCCTCCTCGCCGCCGCGATACGACACGTCATGCTGAATCATGATCGGCTGACCACGCCCGCGACCGACGGCGAGGTGCTCGTCGAGCCGGCCGCGCGGACGTGGAGGGATCTCATCGCCGCGAATGTTACCCTTCGCGAGAGATCGGGCGTCCGCATCGCCGGTCGGTCGGCGGGGGAACTGGCCGACCATACCCGTCATCAACTCTACCGGGGCATCGGCGGTGTTCCACCGGCGGCGTTGCCTTCCGGCACGATCATCGCCTGCGGCCATCAGCCGGCGTTCGTGCATCCGGGCGTGTGGGTCAAGCATGCGGCGGTGCGGCGGGCGGCGGAGGCGTGGGAGCTGGCCGGGCTCGACCTGGTGGTGGACAACGACGCGCCGGTGTCGGGTTCGCTGCGCGTGCCGCAGGTGGGGGAGGACGGGCTGGTCGGCGAGCGTCAGACGGCGATGATGCCCGGCGGTTCGTCCGGCTCGGCGTACGAGGGCAGAGCCGCGTTGAGCGCGAAGGAGATCGACCGGTTCGCGCGGGCGATGTCGGAAGCGCTGGGCGAGCGGTTCGCGGCGTCGGCGATGCCGGGTTATCTCGAAGGGCTGCGGGGGGCCGGTGCGGAGGATTTCGTCGATCAGCACCTGTGCGGGCGCCGGCGGGTGGATGATCGCCTCGGGGTTGAGGTGCCGGAGAGCCGCGTGAGCGAGGCGTTCGGCGGGCCGTTCGTGGGGCACCTGCTCGCCGATGCGGCCGGGTTCGCGGACGCGTACAACGCGGCCCTGGGCGATTACCGCCGGGCACAGGGCGTTCGCGGGGTGAATCGCCCGCTGCCGGACCTGATGCGCGATGCGGATCGCGTGGAGACGCCGTTCTGGGTATACCGCCCGCGCGAGCGGAGGCGGCGGTTGCTGGTCGCGGCGGAGGGTGCCCGCCTGCGGCTGTTCGGCGACCGCGAGGAGATCGGCGCTGTCGCGCGTGACGATCTGCTGCATGACGCCGATGGTGCGCTGGCGTCCATTGCGCCCTGGCGCGTCCGTCCCCGGGCGTTGACGCTGACGCTGTGGGCCCGCCTGCTGGTCTGCGACCTGTTCGTGCACGGCATCGGCGGGGCCAAGTACGAGCGCATCACCGACGGGATCTTCCGCCGCTACTTCCGCTGCGAGCCGCCGGCGTATGCCTGTGTCTCGGCGACGTTGCGGCTGCCGCTGCCGCTGCACGGCGTGGGGGCGGCGGAGGCGGCCAGGGCGCGGCGCGATCTGCGCGACCTGCGGTTCAATCCCCAGCGGCACCTGGTGGAGGCACCGCGCGAGCTGATCGCGGAGCGGTCCCGCCTGGTGGAGACCTCGCAGCAGCTTCGCGAGCAACGCGGTGATCGCCTGGAGCGGCGGCGAATCTGGCAGGCCCTGCGGCAGATCAACCAGCGGCTGCTCGATGCCCGCCCGGACGCGTTCGATCAGGCCCGGACCCGGCTCGACCTGATCAGACAGCAGGCGGCCAGCGACACGGTGGCCAATTCCCGCGAGTTCTTCTACTGCCTCCAGCCGTGCGAGCGGCTGGCCGCGCTGGCCGCGAAGGTGGCCGAAGCGATGGGCCTGCCCTCCCCGCGGTGACCCCCGGCGTCACGTAACCTGCCTCTGCTCCCCCCATCATCGCGGCGCTGAGGGACTTCACGGCTCATGCCGCCTGAGGCGTGCGGGCCCATGCTATCGGACCTTCCCCGGGCCGCGGACGGAAGGTGGGGGCCTTCAGGTCCGTTAACTCAAGTCGTCTCCCGGGGCTTCCGACGAACCAGCCAAAGGTGCCGCGCTCTTCGATCGCCGGTTGGCCGCTCTGCTGCGCAGGCTCCGGCACGGATCGACGGGTTGTGGCTCCTGGCCGGCGGCCCTGGCACCGGCAGACCCGGAATGTCGTAACGCCACGGAAGGCACATGGCTCATCTCGCGCTGATCAACCCCCCCGGCATCAAGACCACCAGCGGTCTGCAGATGCACACGCCCAACCCGCCCATCGGGCTGGCCTACATCGCCGCGGCCGCGCGGCAGGCCGGGCATCGCGTCACCGTGATCGACGCCACCGGCGAGGCCCTCGACCAGATCATCCCCATGCCGGCCCGGCCGGACATCCTGGTGCAGGGGCTGACTCCCGGCGAGGTGGTCGCACGGTTGCCGCGGGACGTGGACGTGGTGGGCCTGGGCTGCATGTTCAGCACGCTGTGGCCGCTGGCGCGGCAGGTGCTGGAGGCGGTTCGCGCCGCCCGGCCGGAGTTGCCGATCGTGGTCGGCGGGGAACATGCCTCGGCGGTGACCGAGCACACGCTGCGGAGCAGTCCGGCGGACGTGTGCGTGCGCGGCGAAGGGGAAGAGACGATCGTCGAACTGCTGGGGCGGGTCGAGGCGAGCGGGTCGGCGGCGGATGAAGGGTCGCCGCGCTGGCGGCGGCTGTGGTCGGCGGAAGCGCTGCGTGCGGTGAAGGGCATCGCCTGGCTGGAGGATGACGGCTATGTCGAAACGCCCGCCCGCGAGCGGACCCGCGACATCGACGCGATTCCGCTGCCGGCGTGGGATCTGTTCCCGGTGGACGACTACATCGACCGCCAGCAGATGAACGGCATTCACCAGGGCCGGGCCATGCCGCTGCTGGGCACGCGCGGCTGCCCGTTCCGCTGCACGTTCTGCTCCAGCCCGTCGATGTGGACCACGACGTACACCATGCGCGACGTGGGCCGGGTGTGCGACGAGATCGAACTGTACATGGGCCGCTACCAGGCCACGGATTTCCACTTCCAGGATCTGACCGCGATCGTCAGCAAAAAGTGGATCATCGCCTTCTGCCGCGAGCTTCAGCGGCGCGGACTGCGCATCACCTGGCAGCTCCCGTCGGGGACGCGCAGCGAAGCCATCGACGAGGAAGTCTGCGCACTGCTGGCCGCGACCGGCTGCAAGAACATGGCCTACGCGCCGGAGAGCGGGTCGGAGGAGCTGCGCGAGCTGGTGGAGAAGCGGGTGAAGATCGAGCACCTGCTGGCCAGTATCCGGGCGGCGCTGAAGCACGGGCTGAGCCTGAGCTGCTTCTTCGTGATCGGCTTTCCGCAGGAGACGGTGGAGACGCTGCGGGCGACGCGGCGGCTGATCCGCAAGCTGGCGCTGATGGGCGTGCAGGACGTGGGGGTGGCCAAGTTCGTGCCCTATCCCGGCTCGGCGATGTTCCGCGATCTGCTGGTGAGCGGGAAGATCGCCCTGGATGACGACTTTTACCTGTCACCGATCGACTCCTACGGCGGCAAGGGCTGCCGGGTGAGCTTTGCCGGCGCCATTCCGGCCGGCGCGCTGCATCGCTGGATGCTGCGGCTGTATCTCAATTTCTACCTGCTGTCGTTCATGGTTCGTCCGTGGCGGGTGCTGGGCAACGTGGCCAGGGCGGTGTTCAGCGGGCGCGAGGACACCCGCTACGCCCGCTGGGTTCGCGATCTGCTGGGCACGCGGCGGCGCTGGCGGCGGCAGGCACGGCAGCGCGGCCCGCTGCTCAACGTCGAACTGCCCGAGCCGTCCGCGGCGAGTCCCGCGGAGCAGGTGACCTCCGGCCCCCGGCGCGGCGTATCGCTGCCGGTGCTGGGGACGGGCCGGGAAAACACTTGGGAGTACACCAGATGAAGAAGGTACTGATCACGGGCAGCAGCGGACTGATCGGCAGCGCCGCCGTCCGCCACTTCGACGCCCAGGGCTGGTCGGTGGTGGGCGTGGACAACAACATGCGCAAGGAGTTCTTCGGCGCGGAGGGCGACACCACCTGGAACCTCGACCGGCTGAAGACGGAAACGCGGAACTTCGTGCATGAGAACGTGGACATCCGCTGCCGCCGGGCGATCGGCCTGCTCATGGGCCGCGAACGGTTCGACCTGATCCTGCACTGCGCCGCCCAGCCGTCGCACGACCTGGCCAGGCGGCGGCCGCTGGATGACTTCGACGTCAACGCCGGCGGAACCATCAACCTGCTGGAGGCCGCCCGGCAGAGCTGTCCCGAGGCGCCCTTCGTGACCATGTCCACCAACAAGGTGTACGGCACGGCCCCCAACGAGGTGCCCATCGTCGAGCAGGCCAGGCGTTACGATTACGCCCGCCCGCAGGACCGCGAGGGCATCGACGAATCCTGCCGCATCGACGCCAGCACGCACAGCATCTTCGGGGCCAGCAAGGTCGCGGCCGACGTGATGACCCAGGAATACGGGCGCTACTTCAGCATGCCGACCTGCGTGTTCCGGGGCGGCTGCCTGACCGGGGCGAGCCACAGCGGCGTGCCGCTGCACGGGTTCCTGAATTACCTGGCCCGCGTCGCGGTGCGCGGCGGGCGCTACACGATCATCGGGTACAAGGGCAAGCAGGTTCGCGACCAGCTTCACGCGGCGGACGTGGTCAGCGCCATGCACGCCTTCGCGGAGCATCCGCGCTGCGGCGAGGTGTACAATCTCGGCGGCGGGCGGGACAACAGCGCGTCGGTCATCGAGTGCATCGACCGGCTGGAAGCCATGAGCGGCAAGCCGATCGCCACGGATTACCAGCCGGCCGAGCGGGTCGGCGACCACATCTGCTACATCACCAACCTGGCCAAGTTCAAGTCGCATTATCCGTCGTGGACGGTGAGCCGGAGCCTGGACGACATTCTCGAAGAGATGCTGCGGGCTGAGTGGGCCGGTGAATCGGCGGAGCAGGAATGCCAGGGCACGATGATGGCCGCGGGTGTGTAGCCGCGCGTCGCCGTGCCGATCGTCTCAGCATCAATGGAAAGCGCGTATCATGACCTTGATCTCCGATGTGCGGCTGCCGGTGGAAGCGCCGGAAGCGAATCCCTACCGGCGGTTCATCGCCGAGCATCGCGAGCGGGTGCGGCGGTTCTACGATGAGCTCGGCGAGCGGCAGCTCGACTGGAACCGGCGGTTCCGCTACTTCCGCGAGCGGCTGGGCGGGTTCGTCCGCCACTTCGTGCCCTCCGGGGCGCGGGTGCTGGACGTGGGCTGTGGCACCGGGGACCTGCTGGCGGAGCTGGCGCCGTCCGAAGGCGTGGGGCTGGACTGCAGCGGGCGCATGGTCGAGTTGGCGCGGCGGCAGCATCCCGAACTGCACTTCGTCAACGGCTACGGCGAGGAGATTGACGAGAGCGATGTGCCCGAGGGGCCCTACGACTACATCACCCTGGTCAACGTCATCGGCGAGATGTGCGACATCGGCCAGACCCTGCGCAGGCTGCACCGCTACTGCTCGCCGCAGACGCGGCTGATCATCGTCCAGTACAACTACCTCTGGGAGCCTCTGTGCCGGCTGGCGGCGCGGTTCGGCGTCAAGCTGGACAATCCCACGCCCAACTGGCTCTCGCAGCAGGATCTCACCGGGCTGTGCGGCGTGGCCGGCTTCGAGGTGGTGCGTTGCGGGCACACCATGCCGCTGCCGCTGCGCGTGCCGGGGCTCAACCGGCTGGTCAACTCCGTGCTCGGGCGGCTGTACGGCTTCCGCAAGCTGGGGTTCCTGTCCTACGCGGTGGCCCGGCCGCTGGTGACGCCGGAATCGCCGGAAAGCCACACCTGCTCGGTGGTGGTGCCCTGCAAGAACGAGGAGGGCAACATCGACGGCCTCGTGGAGCGCATCCCGGAGATGGGAGCAGGTACCGAGATCATTTTCGTCGACGACAAGAGCACGGACACGACCGCCGCCCGCGTGCGGGAATGGAGCGCCCGCCGGCCGGACCGGCGGATCCGGCTGGTCGAGGGTCCGGGGCAGGGCAAGGGCGCCGCCTGCCGGGCGGGGTTCGCCCAGGCGACTGGTGACGTGTTCATGATCCTGGACGCGGACATGACCGTGATGCCGGAGGAACTGCCGGCGTTCTTCGACGCGCTGACCAGCGGGCGGG
>CAYVVX010000189.1:0-8539 GCA_964455315.1 uncultured Planctomycetales bacterium
GAACCGCGTTTGCGGGCCAGGAATCGCGTTCCATTTTTAGATGCGATTGCCCTGCCTGGCCGGATCCCGGACCCTGTGAATTCTTGACCGCGGGGTGTGGATCGCTATGCTTCAATAGTTTCGCGGCGCCTTTGGGCGGGCCTTGAGGGCACCGCCCCCGCGAAAAGGGATCCCCCAACATCAGGAGAGTCAGACATGGCGGTTCGCGTGGGCATCAACGGTTTCGGTCGCATCGGCCGGCTCGTCTTCCGGGCGGCGATGACGGATAAGGACATCGAGTTCGTGGGCGTCAACGACCTGGTGCCGCCGGACAACCTCGGCTACCTGCTCAAGTACGATTCGACCCACGGCCGGGCCAAGGCCGAGATCAGCGCCGACGAGAAGGGTATCACCGTCAACGGCCGGCACGTGCTCTGCTGCGCGGTCCGGGATCCGGCCGAGCTGCCGTGGAAGGCCCTCAAGGTCGACTACGTGATCGAGTCGACCGGGTTGTTCACGGCCCGCGAGGGGGCGACCAAGCACCTGACCGCCGGGGCCAAGCGGGTGGTCATCTCCGCCCCGGCCAAGGACGCGGATATCCCCACCTTCGTGCTCGGCGTCAACGAGGAGAAGTACAACCCCGGCAGCGACACCATCGTGTCCAACGCGAGCTGCACAACGAACTGCCTGGCCCCGCTGGTCAAGGTGGTCCTCGACAACTTCGGGCTGGAGGAGGGTCTGATGACCACCATCCACGCCATGACCGCCACCCAGCCGACCGTGGACGGGCCCAGCAAGAAGGACTGGCGCGCCGGGCGCGGCGCGGCCCAGAACGCCATCCCCGCCTCGACCGGCGCGGCCAAGGCGGTCGGGCTGTGTATTCCCGAGGTCAAGGGCAAGCTGACCGGCATGGCATTTCGCATTCCCACGGCCAACGTGTCCGCGGTGGATCTGACCGTGCGGACGGTCAAGCCGACGTCGCTGAAGGAGATCAGCGCGGCCATGAAGGCGGCGTCGGAAGGCAAGATGAAGGGCATTCTGGGCTACACCGAGGATCAGGTGGTGTCCAGCGACTTCATCGGCTGCCCGCTGTCGAGCATCTACGATGCCAGCGCGGGCATCGAGCTGAACAGCCGGTTCTTCAAGCTGATCTCGTGGTACGACAATGAGATGGGCTATTCGTGCCGCGTGGTCGACATGATCAAGTACATGGCCAAGAAGGACGGATTGCTGTAAAGCCTTCGCCACCGGCAGCTTCCTTCCGGGTGCTGCCGCCTCTGGGACACTTGAAGCCCGCGGGCCGTACGCCCGCGGGTTTTTTTGTTGGCCGCGAGGCCGGGGCGTCATCGTCCGGTAATTGTTTCGATGCCGTGGCGCTGGTCGTTTTCGGGCGCATCTTCCGATATGATTTCGATATGTCGGCGGGCAGGTCGCCGCCGCGAATCGTCAACTCCGCCGCTCGATGAGGATCAGCCGCATGCCATCCTCCGCCCCGGAACCCCAAAGTCCCCAGGCTGTTCACTGGACCAACCCGTTGACCCTGTTCGGCCTCCTGCTGGTGGCGATGGGTATCCTGCTGCTGATGACCTTCTGGCTGTTCGTGGTCATCACCCCGGAGCACAGCCAGAATGACTATGTCAACATCATCGGGTTCCTGGTGCTGCCGGGCATCCTCATCAGCGGGCTGGCGTTATGCCCGATCGGCATTCTGTTCCGCCGCTGGAAATTCCGCCGCCACGGGGTCTCCAAGACCATTTCCTCCAGGGCGGCGATGGCCTTCCTGATGATCTCCTTCTTCGTGATGCTCCCGCTGGTCGGGGTCAGCGGCTACCAGGCGTATCACTACTCGGAGTCGGCCGAATTCTGCGGCTCCTGCCACGCGGTCATGGAACCGCAATTCGTCGCCTACCAGGCGTCGCCCCATGCCCGCATCACCTGCGCCGAGTGCCATATCGGCGCCGGGGCCAGCCCCTTCGTGAAGTCCAAGCTGTCCGGCCTGCGCCAGGTCTGGGCCGTCGCCACCAACAGCTACCCGCGCCCGATCCACCCGGCCATCAACCAGTTGCGCCCGGCCCGGGAAACCTGCGAGCAGTGCCACTGGCCGGAGCAGTTCTTCGGCAGCCAGCTCAAGACCCTGCCGCGCTACTCGCACAAGGAGGGCAACGATCGCCGTGAGCTGGCCATGCTGGTCAAGGTGGGCGGCGCGAACAAGTACATCGGGCGGGCCGAGGGCATCCACATGCACATGCTCGACAAGGTCGAGTTTGTCGCCATCGACGACCACATGCAGGACATCCCCTGGGTGCGTTACACGCAGGGGGATGGAACCACCACGATCTACCGCGCCGACGGCGAGCCGGCCGATGATCCGCCTCCTGCGGGCACGATGCGGCGGCTGGACTGCATGGATTGCCACAACCGCGTGGGGCACGAGTTTCTCTCGCCGGAGAAGGCCGTCGACCTGGCCCTCAATGCCCAGCGGCTGGACGCGTCCATGCCCTTCATGAAACGCGAGGCGGTGGATGCCCTGGTGGCCGACTACCCCGACAAGGAGGCCGCCCTGGCCGGGATCGAGCAGGCCATCCGCGGCTTCTACACGGAGAAGTTCCCGGAGTTGCTCCAGCAGAAGCCCGACGCCATCGACAAGGCCGTCGACGCGCTGCGGGCCATCTACACGCAGAACCTGTTCCCCTATATGAAGGCCAACTGGGCCACCTATCCGAACAACATCGGGCATCTCGAGTCGCCGGGCTGCTTCCGCTGCCACGATGGGCTGCATGTCAACGACAGGGGGGACGCGATCACCTCGAACTGTTCGGCCTGCCACAGCGTGCTGACCCGCCAGCCGGATCCCACCGTGCTGGTGGAGGGCGCGTTCGAGCATTCGCTGGTGTTGCACGGCTCGTGGAAGGGGATGGGCCCGCACACGCGCATGCGCTGCGACCAGTGCCACGACGGGGCCCTGGGCTCGTGGGGCCCGGAGCCGGAGTCGGACCGCTGCGGCGACTGCCATTCCTCGGGGCGCTGGATGAACATGACCCAGGGGCTGTTCAGGGAGACGGCGGAGTCGCAGCCGTCGGGGCTGCTGCCGTGAGCTTCGCAGCCTGAGAGCCCGGCGCGATCGGCCGCTTTCTCCGGATGAAGGCCGGATTGCTCCTCGGAATGGGGTCGGCGGACGATATAATGGTCTGTTGAGGAGTCGGCCATGGATACCGCATTGACGATCAGGACAACGGTACAGACCGGCGGCAGGATCGAGGTGGACACCCCGGATCTGCCGGCGGGACAGGCTGTCGAAGTCACCGTCCGGCCGGTGGAGCTTTCCGCGAAGCGACGATCCATCCTCGAGATTCTCTCCGAATGCAACGGAGGTGCCCTGTTCAAGACGGCGGAGGAGGTGGATGCTTATATCAATGCAGAGCGGGCCTGGGCTGATTGGGATCCCACGGGGGGGCGGTGATGCTCGAAGTACTTGATGCGGATGATCTTTTCCGAGAAGAGTTGAGCGACGCACGGGCAATCCACCCCGACCGCAAACTGGTGCTTGGGCTGGAGATCTTCGATCGGATACGAGCGTCCATGATGGCCGGCATTCGAATGCAGTTTCCGGAGGCTGATGAACAGGAGGTTCGCCGGATTCTTGTTGAGCGCCTGGAACTGGCCCGGCGCCTGGAGGAGGCGCCGCAGTGAACTCGGTGGAGCGGGCGGCCATGTTCATTGATGCGCTCAATAATCTGAAGGCGAGGTACATGCTCACGGGATCGCTTGCCAGCAATATGTACGGCAACCCGAGGGGCACCCAGGACGCCGATTTCGTTCTCGATCCCGAAACGGACACGCTCTCTCAGGTGGCGGCGCGTGTGACCCCCACTTACGAACTTGATCCGCAGGCTTATTTCGAGTCGGTCACGATGACTACGCGATATGTGTTTCATGCGCAGGACCACGAGTTCAAAGCCGAGTTCTTCTTGTTGAGCAACGATGCTCATGACAAAGAACGTTTTCGACGCAGGCGGCTCGGACATTTCGAGAACAGGCCAGTTAACGTGCCTTCGCCGGAGGACGTTGTAGTGGCCAAGCTGCGCTGGATACTCCGCGCTCGCAGGCCCAAGGATATCGGGGATGTGAAGTCCGTCCTTGCCACCCAGCAAAACCGCCTCGACTGGGACTACATCCGCCACTGGTGCGAGCAGCACGGCACCTGGGAGCTCGCCACGCAGATCCGCGACTCCATCCCCCCGCTCTGATCCCGCTGGATTTACCACCCTTTATCGCTCACAATAATCGTCAATCACGGCCCGGGGCCGCGGGAGTCGAGTTTTTTGCAGAGGCGATCAGCATCATGGCGAAGAAAACCATTGCCGACGTGGACGTGAAGGGCAAGCGCGTGCTCATGCGCGTCGATTTCAACGCACCCCAGGATGACAGCGGCGCGATCACCGATGATCGCCGTATCCGCATGGCGCTGCCGTCCATTCAGCACGTGCTCAACAACGGCGGGCGGCTCATCCTGATGAGCCACCTGGGCCGGCCCGAGGGCAAGGATCGCAAGGCGGACGCGCCGTACACGATCGCGCCGGCGGCCAGGCGGCTCGGCGAGCTGCTGGGCAAGCCGGTGAAGTTTGCCCCCGAGGCGATCGGGCCCGAGGCGGAGAAGGTGGTCAACGGGCTCAAGGACGGCGACGTGGCCATGCTCGAGAATGTCCGCTTCTACGAGGCCGAGCAGATCAAGGACAAGAAGGCCAAGGACGACCCGGCACTGAAGACGAAGAAGGAGACCTTCGCGAAGCAGCTTGCGGCGTTCGGCGACGTGTACGTCAACGATGCCTTCGGCACCTGCCATCGCGACAACGCGAGCATGCTGACCGTGCCGCAGCAGATGGCCGGCAAGCCCAAGGTGGTCGGCTTCCTGGTCAAGAAGGAACTGGCGTACCTGGGCGATGCGCTGAACAGCCCCAAGCGGCCGTTCGTGGCCATCCTGGGCGGCAAGAAGGTCTCGGACAAGATCACCGTGATCGAGGCGCTGCTGTCCAAATGCGACAAGGTGCTGATCGGCGGGGCCATGCAGTACACGTTCATGCTGGCCCAGGGCAGGAAGACCGGCAAGAGCCTCATCGAGCCGGACAAGGTCGAGGAGGCCGGGCGGCTGCTGGCGCTGGGCGGCGACAAGCTGCAGCTACCGGTGGACGTGACCTGTGCCGCGGATCTGAAGGAGGGGATCGCCACCAGGACGGTCGAGGGCGACGTTCCCGATGATCTCAGCGGCTTCGACATCGGGCCGAAGACGGCCGAGGCGTACAAGCGGATCGTGGCGTCGGCGGGGACGGTGGTGTGGAACGGTCCCATGGGCGTGTTCGAGATCCCGCCGTTCGACAAGGGCACCAACGCGGTCGCCAACGCCCTGGTGGATGCCACCGCGAAGGGCACCATCACGGTCATCGGCGGCGGCGACAGCGCGGCGGCGATCGAGCAGGCCGGGTTGAGCGAGAAGGTGTCGCACGTGAGCACCGGCGGCGGGGCGAGCCTGGAGTTCCTGGAAGGCAAGCCGTTCAAGGCGGTGGATGTGCTGGATGACAAATGATTGAACCACGGAGGCACAGAGGGCACAGAGAAGAGAAAGGCATTGAACCGCAGAGGCGCGAAGAGCGCGAAGAAGATATGTTCCGTGTGGAACTGCATGGGGCGGAGGCTTCCTGATGATCACCCGGCTACGAATTCACAACTTCAAGACATTTCTCAATTTCGAGATGGAGCTTACGCGCCGGCATTTGCTTATTGGGAAGAACAACAGCGGCAAATCGAACCTGTGCCAGGCATTGAGGTTCCTGGGTGCCAGTGCCTCGCTGGACTACGATGAAGCGATACGCATTGTCCCCGGAGGATTAGACGCCTTCTGTAACTGGGGTTTCAGTTCTCGCGTCGCAGAATTTGAATGTACTTGCGAATTGGCCGGGCAGGGTGAAACCATCCAGTTTGAGTACCAACTGCATCTCAAGATCGCCACCGGTCCCAGCGTGAGCGGACCCGGCAACGCGCCCGCACGGACAATCCTTGAGAGATTGACCATGTCGCGCGCCGGCACAACGGAGCTACTGCTGCAATCCGACGGTGAGAGGGTTATCGTTCATCCCAAGGAAGAACCCTCTAAGGATACCGGTCTCGTTGAGACGAAAGCCCCTGCAGCGGCCTCGGCCTTGGCCAAAATCTATGAATCGCAACTCGGCAAGTTCTCAACGATGTTTAAGCGGTTTTTGAGTTCGTTCGCCTACTTCTCCCTGTCGCCACCCCTCATGCGATCTGGATGGGCGGAACCCGCGTTAAGCGAGTCTGCCGCCAGGGCACTGCAGATTTATGGACACAATCTGCCATTTGCCCTGTTTCAACTTAAGAACGAGGATGAACCGCGCTATCGTCAAGTATTGGATTTGGTTGCATTGCTGGAGCCCCAACTGGACTCGTTCAACTTCTTCACCACTCCCGACAACACGCCAATTCCCTACATCATCATGAAAGGCGGCAAACGCGCAACCTGGCAAAGCCTGTCGGATGGGACTTTATGCGTAATCGGCCTGGCGATCATTTTTTCGCAGGCCGAGATAGCGAGCGAACAGCCCAATTGGCCCGCGCCTTACCTCATGCTCGAAGAGCCCGAGAACGGCCTTTTCCGGGGCCTGTTCGCGGATCTGTGGGAACGCTTCTCAGGCATTGCCCCAAGAGCCCAATTCATCTTCACGTCGCACAGTCCTTATTTCTTGGACTTGTTCGACAGGGATCTTGACAGCGTGACCAGCCTGACACGTGAGGGCGCTCTTACGCGATCTCGATCACTGGCCGACTACAAGGCGCGGATTGATGAATATCGAAACAAGTATGATTTTTCTCTAGGCGAACAGCACTTCAAGGAAGTCTTCGGATGATTCGTCAGATCCTTGCGGTGAGCCAGGGCCCCAACGATCTTGGGTTCCTACAGGGGCTCAAAGACCGATTGGGTTGTGATGCAAAACTTATTGCTTCGTCCGAGTTGCCTATCTTGAGACAGCGGGGAAGTATCACTAAGCGCACCGATGGCCGATTGATTTGGGACGAGAGCCGGAGGCTTGGAGCCGATCTGATTGTAAGGATCACCGATGCAGACGATCAGCCCGTTCGAGATGTCTTGAGGCAAGAGTGCCAGAAATACCCCGAAGAAGCTCATTCTGTCCTACTATGTGGCGCCTGTGATCCCGATATTGAGCACTGGTTGTCGTTGGATCTCGACTACACCATGGAGCAGCTAGATTTCAACGACACGGATTATCCCAAACAGCGGCATGACCGTTCGGGGTTCATCAAACAGAAGCTTCAGAATACTCGTCAGGATCAAGAATCTTTTTCAGAGCGAGTTGCACGATTTGTGCGTGAAGCGCCGCCCGAGACAATGCGGATCTGGCTGGATAACGCCAGCTTTTCTCATTTCTACGACGACTGCAGGCGAATGGCTATTCAGCATAGTTGTGAGGTTAGGAATGAGCGCAACAAGGAAGATCTGCCGTGATCGCCAGGGGTAAATCGTGGCCCCTCGCTGCTTCGCGTGTTCGCATCGCGCCGTCGCTGCTGGCGGCGGACTTTTCGCGGTTGCGCGATGAGGTGGCGGCGATCGAGGCGGCGGGGTGCGAGGTGCTGCACCTGGACGTGATGGACGGGCATTTCGTGCCGAACATCAGCTTCGGGGTGCCGGTGATCGAGAAGCTGCGCCCGCACTCGAAGATGTTTTTCGACACCCACCTGATGATTTCCGACCCGGGCCGCTACGCGGCGCCGTTCGTCAAGGCCGGCTGCGATCTGCTCACCTTTCATATCGAGGTCGCTCCCCAGCCGCGGCCGCTCATCGACCGCATCCGCGCCCTCGGCGCCCGCGTGGGCATCACCCTGAATCCGACCACGCCGGTGGCCGACCTCGCGGACGCCGCGCCGCACGTCGATCTGCTGCTGGTCATGTCGGTCTGGCCGGGATTCGGCGGGCAGAAGTTCATCCCCTCGTCGCTCGACAAGCTGCGCGCGGCAAAGCGGCTGCTCCGGCCCGACCAGCGGCTCGAAGTCGACGGCGGCATCGATCCCGCCACCATCGCGGACGCCGCCCGGGCGGGGGCGGACACCTTCGTCGCCGGCTCGGCCGTTTTCGGCAAGCCTGACGCCGCCGCGGCGATGCATGCTCTCCAGCAACTCGCGGGGCAGGCGGTCGGTTTGCCCGCGTGATAGCCAGCGCCGCGGCCTGCTGGTAACATGGAGTCCCATGGCGCGGGAATCATCCTATCACCGGGGCGCGCGGCGGTTCGTCGCTGCGCCGATGCGATTCAGCCTGACCCTGCTTGCCGCGACGTTCTGGGCGCTGGCCGGCTGCGCGGGCAACGCCGCCTTCCAGGCCGGCAAGGACGCCATGACGCTGGGCGACTACCAGGGCGCGGTCGAGCACTTCCGCGAGGCCCTCGAACAGGATCCCAACAACGCCCGCTACGGCGATCATCTCGGCGAGGCGGAGTCCTTCGCCGCCGAGGACCTGGTCTACGAAGCCAAGTACCAT
>CAYVVX010000190.1:0-8508 GCA_964455315.1 uncultured Planctomycetales bacterium
GGGCCGGGCCCCGTGACCGCCCGCGGTCCCAGGTCGATTGACCGGTCCGACGGAGCGTGCTACGCTCCTGTCGTACAGGAAGTTGCGATCCGCGTGACGAAGCGGCGGAACACTGTCCTCCCCGCCGGAAGAGCCCACCCGCGACAGGGGTCTCAGCTTGATGCGACCGGATCAGGACGCCAGCCCGGCTGATACCGTTGCGGACTCTGCCGAGGGGCGCAACCAGCCGCCCGTGGTCGGCACCCGCGGCGAGCGCCGCCGATGCCTGGGGCCGCTGGTGCGGATGGTGCCATTGGAAGGCCCGCTCGCCGGGCGCGTGTATGCCGCGCTGGTAGCGGCCGCGGCCGGGGCCCTGCTGGCAGTGGCCATCGCCCTCCCGCCGAGCCCGGTGGGCATGGGCACGCACCGACGGCTGGGGCTTCCCGCCTGCGGGATGGTCACCTTGACCGGCCTGCCCTGCCCCACCTGTGGCATGACCACCTCCTTCGCCTGGACGGTGCGTGGTCATCTGGGCGACGCCCTGCGCGCCCAGGCGGCCGGTTTCGTCGCCGCGATCGGGACCATCGCAACCTTCCTGTTCGCGCTGATCGCCGTGATCGGCGGCTACCGCCCGGAGTTCAACTGGTACCGCATCGACCCCATGCGGCTGGTGTGGATCGGGACGGCATTGATCATCGGGGCGTGGGGCCTCAAAATGGCCCTGGGTTTACTGGACGGCTCGCTGCCGGCGCGTTAATCCAACATGATGATGCGATGTGCTGACGAGGAACCGAGCATGATGCTTCGAGCGAGATGCCTGACCAGCCCCGGCGAAACCCCGGCACGCGCACGGGCGAAAGGCGGGCGTCACAACGCCACCACCCGTATGGGCATGCGGCTGGCGATCGGCGGCCTGCTGGCGTGCTGCACGGCGGCGATCCCGGCCTGCGGCATGATCAAGGCGGCGATCATCGCCGGGGCGCCGCAGACCAAGAAGGTTCCCGCTGAGTTCGACCGGCTCGAAGGCAGGAAAGTGGTCATCCATGTCTGGACACCGATCGAGATCGCCTGGGACTACCCCAAGGCCCGCCTCGACCTGGCCGCCTACCTCGGCGGCTACCTGGAGGAGAACGTCAAGGACATCACCGTCGCCGATCCCATACGCGTCGAAGCCTACCTCGAGAAGCACAACAGCTTCGACCTCAAACCGGAGGACGTCGGCCGCGAGTTCCAGGCCGACATGGTTGTTTACCTGGCCGTCTACCAGCACACCATGCGCGACGCGGGCATGGCCCACTTCTACCGCGGACGGGTCGGCTCGTCGGTGATGGTCTACGACCTGACCCAGGGTGATAAGGCCGAGCAGGTTCCGCTGAAGGAAGTGCTGGCGGTGTACCCCGAGGAGACCGCGTCCGGTTTCGCCAACGTCCGGCCGGAGGACGTGCGGCAGGCGACCTATGGCGTGTTCACCGCGGAAGTGGGCAAGAAATTCCATGAGCATGAGATTCCCATCGACTGACAATGGCGCGGCCGCGGGACGATCGCGCCTGCCGTTCATGTGGGCGCTGGCCGGGCTTCTGCTGGCGATGAGCAGCGGTTGCCAGCATCTGGCGATCCTGGACCACCTTCTCGGCCCCAAGCAGGTGATCCCCGCGGAGTACCGGTTGCCCGAGGGCCCGGTGATGGTGCTGGTCGACGACGTGCAGGATCTGATGCCCGCGTCGGAGTCGAGGCGGGAGCTGGTCGATGCGCTGGCCACCGAACTCAAGGCTCACAACGCGGTCGATCGCGTGACCACCAATGACGAGTTGTCGGCCATCCGCCGCTCCACCGCGGAGTTCGAGCAGCGCGGGGTCCGCGAGCTGGGCCAGCTCGCCGGGGCCGACACGGTCATCTGGCTCTGCATCAAGCAGTTCGACCTGGAAACCGATCTCGAGATGGTCAGCCAGCCGGCCCGGACCGCCGCCGTGCTCAAGGTCATCAACGCGAAGGCGGAAGATCGCGGCGACGTGCGGCTGTGGCCGCCGGATCGCGAAGGCCGCATGATGCGGGCCACGGTGAGCCCGCACGACCTGCGAGACTGCAAGACAGTACCGGAGATGTACCGCCGCGTGGCCGGCGAACTGGCCTCCGAAGTGGCCAAGCTGTTTTACGACCAGGAGGTCGAACGATAGGGGGAAAAAGTGCTGAGTGCTGAGAAGGAAGTGATGAGTTCCGAGTGATGAGTGATGAGCGGAAGAAGGTGCTGAGTGCTGAGAGAAACCGGGAGTGCGGCGATTCATTGGCGCACGAAGCCCCGCGTGTGACCGCTTACTGCGAACTGCTTACCGTTTACTTCCCTTCCCATGCCCACCGAACTCGAAGCCAAGTTCAAGGTTGACACCCACGACGGCGTGCGGCAGCGGCTGCGCGACGCGCAGGCCGAACCCCTGGGCCGCGTCCTGGAGACCAACCGCATCTTCGACGATGCGTCCCGCTCGCTGCTGGCCTCCGGGCGGGGGCTGCGCGTCCGTCACTGCGCGGCACTCGATGGCCGAGCGGACCGCGGCACGGTCACCTACAAGGGGCCGCAGGCGCCGGGCAGGCTCAAGTCCCGCGAGGAGATCGAGTTCGCCACCGACGACCCGGCCGCCGCCGCCGGCCTGCTCGAACGCATCGGCTACCACCCGGTGATCGTATTCCAGAAGCGCCGCGAGAGCTGGCGGCTGGGCACATGCCTGATCGAACTCGACGAGGTCGTGCACCTGGGGTTGTTCGTCGAGATCGAGGGCCCGGACGAAGCGGCCATCGCCGCAGCCCAGCGGGATCTGGGGCTGGCGCAGGCGACGCACATCCGCGAGAGCTATGTCGCCCTGCTGGCCGACTACGCGAAGCGGCACGGGCTGGATCTGAAAGCAATGATGTTCTGAATGCGCTTCACCGCGCAGGCGCAACCGGGTTTGTGCAACGTCCGGCCCTGCTTCGCCGTGGCGAGCCCCGAGCCGGCCGCTCCACTGGTCGCGCGCGTTCAAGGTTGAACCGGTATCAGTTCCGTCGCTGCTGCCTCCCCGGAGGCGAGAACGCCGTGCTTCCGCGGCGGAAACTGCATCGACTCACGAATTCGCGAACCGGCACTGGCTCAGCCCGCGGCACAAGCCCAGCCACCACAGGATCAGCCCTCCCAGCAGCAGACCCGGGCCCGCGATCACCAGCCACACGCCCAGCACCACACCCGTGCCGCGCATGGGATCACCGAGGTAGATGCCTTCAAATCCCGGGTCCAGCACCACGGTGTGAACCAGGAACAGCACCCCCGGAATTACCAGCACCGGCCACATCAGCGGGCTCCCGTAGTAGCACACCGCCGCGGAGACGCGGTAGTCGCCCATCCCGTGCCTCATCTGCCCCCAGCAGCAGGCCAGAAGGAGCATCACTGCCTGCAGCACCAGCGGCACCACCAGGGCGGCGACGCTGAGCAGAATCATGGCCGAGAGCAGCCGATCGCCGGACAGGAACAGTCCGCTGACCCGCAGGAGGAGCAGCAGGGTCAGCAACATCAGCATCCACGTTCCCCACCAGAAGTGCCGGGCCGTGGTCATGGCCCCCTGCACGGGCAGCGTCGCAAAGTAGTCGCGGCGGAAGGCCCGGAACTGCATCTTGACGAGATCGATGAGTCCGCGCGGGCGGAACTCGTGGTGGTGAAACGGGGTCGGATGCCGCCGCGCGCCGGGCAGCGATGGCTGCACCGGCTCGCCGCATTCCGGGCAGCGTCCGCTGACGGGCAGCCCGCTGATGCGGTAGCCACACTGCTCGCAGAGCGGCTCGCGGGGATGAAACGCCGGGCCGTCCGGCTCGCCTACGTACCGATGCGCCCCCACCACCAGGGCCCGCAGCCAGAGCCCTCCCAACACTACGAGTGCGGCCACGATGCCCAGCACGAGGTAGACGCTGTCGAGCGTATCCGCCGTCGGCTGACGATCCATCCTCCACACCAGGGCGAACCACAGCCCCGCGGCCGGCACCAGCAGCAGGGTTGACCAGTACGCGTTCTTCACGCTGCGCTTGAACACCGACCCCGCCCGGTCACCGCCCGCCGCCCACGGCATCAGCAGGATGGCCAGCGGCACCAGCAGGATGGCCATGAGCGGCACCCCCAGCAGCGGCGCCACCAGTTCGATCCAGTCGGTGCCGCCGGACGCCGAATCGACGGCCGCGTCCACGATGCCCTCGGCCGCCTTGACCCGCATGCTGTGCCATGAGAGGTCCGCGGGCCCCATTTCGATGACGGCCACCAGTCCGACCGCCGCCAGGATCAGCACGGCCGCGAAGAGGTTGGCGGCCAGGGCCCGCGAGAAGGACATCACCGCCAGGTGCGGCCCGTAGCGTTTGGGCATGAGCGGATAGAGCACCAGGGCGGCGAAGAAGTTGATCCGCCGGGCCGGCTCGGGCGGCGGCGCGGTGGGCGGGAGCAGTTCGGGAACATGGGTGTCAGCCCGAGCGGCATCGGGGACGGTGTCGGTGGTACTCACGGCAGGGTCTCCCGGCGTGACAGGGTGGAGCAGGACGCACCGGTTCGCTCGAAGTTGCCCCGGAGGAATCGTGGCTCGTACTCCCGCCGCGGCGTTCGCTTGCGCGGTGGCCGCGGTGTGTTGCGCCGGCTGTGATCATGTCGGATCATCCCGTGTCCCCGGCCTGAGTCCCCCCTGTCGTCTGTCATTGTGCCCGATGGAGGCGGGGGCTGGCAACTGGCTGGCGATTCGGGGGGCGGCTAGAATCGCCACTCATGAGCGCACCAGCAAATCAAGGGATGGTCGCATGAGGATCGCCCTGGCCCAGATCAACCCGGTGGTCGGCGACGTGGTCGGCAACTCCGCGAAGATCGTCGACTGGATCGGGCGGGCCCGCGATGCCGGGGCGTCGCTGGTCGTCTTTCCCGAGCTGTGCGTCGCCGGGTATCCGCCCCGCGACCTGCTGCTCAAACCGCGCTTCGTCCACGCCAACCGCGACGCCGTCGACCAGATCGCCGCCGCCTGCACCGGCATCGCCGCCCTGGTCGGCTTCGTCGAGGAGAACCGCGACCCGGTCGGGCGCCGCCTGCGCAACGCGGCCGCGTACTGTGCCGGCGGCAGGGTGGCCGCCATCCGGCACAAGTCGCTGCTGCCCACCTACGATGTCTTCGACGAGCAGCGCTACTTCGAGCCGGGCCCGGAGGTCGCATTGATCGAGCACCAGCAGGTGCCGGTGGGCGTGTCCATCTGCGAGGATCTCTGGAACGACGAAGAGCTGATCGGCCGGCGGATCTACCGGCATGATCCCATCGGGCAGATCGCCGCGGCCGGGGCCCGGCTGCTGGTCAACCTCAGCGCGTCGCCCTTCGGGCAGGACAAGCACCCCTTCCGCACCCGGCTGTTCGGCGAGCAGGCCAGACGCCACCGGCTGCCGATCGTGTTCGTCAACCAGGTCGGCGGCAACGACGAGCTGATCTTCGACGGGGCGTCGGCCGTGTTCGACGCGGAGGGTCGCATCATCGCCCGGGCCAAGGCCTTCGAGGAGGATCTGCTGGTTGTCGAGCTCGATACGGGCAGCGCGGAAGCCTCCGGGTCCGGGACGCAGGTGACCACCGCGGGTGCGACCGCCGCCGGCCAGCGCATCGAGCCCTACCCCGACGCGATCGGCGCCGTCCTCGACGCGCTGGTCCTGGGCACCCGCGACTACATCCGCAAGTGTGGCTTCCAGAGGGTTCTGCTGGGTCTGTCCGGCGGGATCGACTCGGCCCTGACCGCGGCCATCGCCGTGGACGCCCTGGGCGCGGAGATCGTCACCGGCGTGGCCATGCCTTCGCGCTACAGCAGCGACCACAGCCGCAGCGACGCGGAGGTGCTGGCCCGCAACCTGAACATCGACTTCCGCACCATCCCCATCGCCCCCATTCACCAGGCCTTCGAGAGCTACCTGCAGCCGCACTTCGAGGGCCGCCCGCCCGACCTCACCGAGGAGAACCTGCAGGCCCGCATCCGCGGCAGCCTGCTCATGGCGCTGTCCAACAAGTTCGGCTGGCTGCTGCTGACCACCGGGAACAAGAGCGAGCTGGCCGTCGGCTACTGCACGCTCTACGGGGACATGTGCGGCGGGCTGGCGGTCATCGGCGACGTGCCCAAGACACTGGTCTACCGGCTGGCCCGCCACGTCAACGAGCGGGCCGGGCGGGAGATCGTCCCCGAGAGCACGCTGACCAAGCCGCCCTCCGCCGAGCTGCGCCCGGACCAGACCGACCAGGACTCGCTGCCACCCTATGACGTGCTCGATGCCATCCTCGACCGGTACGTCCACCGGGATGAGTCGCTGGACGAGATCATCGCCGCCGGCTTCGACGAAACCACCGTCCGCAAGGTGCTCCGGCTCATCGACCTCAGCGAGTACAAGCGCAAGCAGGCGGCCCAGGCGCTCAAGGTGACCAGCCGGGCCTTCGGCGGCGGGCGGAGGATGCCGGTGGCGGCGCGGTTCAGATACGAAGGGAAGACGTGAGGGAGGGGAAGGAAGTGCTGGGTGCTGAGAGGGAAGTGATGAGTTCCGAGTGATGCGTGATGAGTCGCAGGAGTGCGGCCATTTATTGGCACACGTGTCGGTGTCCGGCGACCGGGACGAGGTGGGGAAGTGATGCGTAGCGGGCGGGACTGATGTTGGGTGACTTCATTGCGCCGGGACGCATGGCCGCGGTTCGATCGGGCCGCCCGGGCGATGAGGGTTTCAACCGACGGACAAGGCCGGCGTCCCGAAGCACGGCACCCTGTTCTTTCCCCGGCGTGCCCCTCTCGGGTCCGACGGCTGGAAGGCGAAAACGGCGACCCGGGCTGGGATCCAGCATGCGTCCCCGCGGACGACCCCGAAAGCAGCAGCATAATGATGAAAAATCATCCTGACACCTTTTCTTGTCCAGCTTAAGGTGTTTGCGGCTGATGCGGCACGCGAGGGGAGGGATTTGATTTATATATTTGTTGGCAAGCCAGCTGGTCGTGTAATTAATCAGATCACGCAGGCCGGCGGCTCTGTGGCCTGGCTTTTCGATTAGTGTTAGTGGGCAGATAGGCAGAATGTTTATGATCAGCAGTTACAAAAGGAGAATAATTGAAGAGGTGCGCTCCCACTTTCGAACCCACGTGGTGAACGCAGGGTTCAGTTGTAACGACTCCCAATCTGGTTTGGTCAGAAGGTACTATGATAAATATCACGATGTGTGGAATAGAAGGAGTGTGTGGAAGATCGATCGTGTCCGGCTAGTGTATCCAGTACTGGAGCAAGAGGACCACGTGGGGATGCGGTATGGCGTGTCCGTGGATGCCACGGTCGTGATTCCATGCTCTGGGTATCCCATAGGGAGTTGTGAGCTGGATGCGATGTCTCGTGAACATGTGCTCCCGGCTTATCTGCATCATGTGTTGCTTCATAATAGGTTTACAAGTAAAGTCATGACGGATATAAGCCAGGCGTGCGCCTTTTGCGATTCATACTGTAATCCTAGTGTGGCACTAGAGAGGCTTGTGGGTGGCCTGACTTGGTGGAGGGGAACCACTGGCAAAGGGAGGTTGAAGGTCGAGGCAATGAGGGAGTACTTGATGTGCGCCCGAGAGACATAGCCTTGCGGTCCTAGGTGCGTGATAACTGTAACTCGTAGGGCCGCTCTCGACTGCTTTGGAGGCCGTTTGTATGTGTGCTGCTTACAGTAGGAACCATCTGATCTGGATGGTGTGGAAAACGAATACAATCTGTCGAGAATTGTCGTGGATCAGATTCTAGAGCAAGTGCCCGCAGAAGCAGGTGTGCAGGTTCTTGGTATGATGAATTTGAAAAAAGCTCAATCTGTTGTTCGAGACGAGACGGCTTCCTTTACGGAACATGTTGAGGCTGCCGGGACCTTGGTTGCGTCGAGTGAATCCTCATTGGAGGATTTGATCGAATGTCTTCGCATCGGAGGTCTTCCTTGTGAGATAGCATCTACTGCATTGTACTTACGAACCAAGCGGGAGCACCAGCCGGGGACGCCGTTCATATCGGATCCAGTTGATTGGTCAGCATATATAATTAAAACGAATGTAAAGGATGGCAATTGAAGAGCGCAGTTATCCCGCGGCAGTTGCAGTATGGCTCAGTACAAGGTGACTACCGCAAGCGAATAGTGGTGAGGAAGAGTTATTGTCATGTATGTAGGACTCTCTCTTTGAGGTGCCGGTGAAATGCGAGTCGATTCAGCACAAGGGATATATTTCATATGGTGCGTAGCCACGGCCTTGACCCCGGTGGTTGCCCAGTCCGCCTTAACCAACGGCCGATTCGACGACGCCCTCTCCCCAGCCTGGACCGTCCGCGGCGATAACGTCGAGCGGATGGTCTACGACTCCGGCAATCCCGACGACGGCTTTGCCCTGTTCACCGAGCCGGGCGACCCGTCGGAGGGCTCGGGCGGCACGCCCGTGGGCCAGCAGTTGCCCGTGGCCGCGATCTGGCAGGACTTCACCATCCCCGCCGACCCGGTGCTGTTCAGCTTCCGCTACC
>CAYVVX010000191.1:0-7334 GCA_964455315.1 uncultured Planctomycetales bacterium
AGGCCTACTCTGCCCTGGCCGGCGGCGCCAAGGGCATGGGCTACTGGTGGTTCAAGCCCAGCAATGCCTCCAACGGCCTCGGCGATCAGAACGATCCCAACGCCCGGGCTCTGTGGAAGGAAATCGGGCTTATCGGCAACGAGATCAAGACCGTCCAGCCCCTGCTGGTCTCCGGCCATCCCGTGGACATCGCCCTGCAGACAGGTCCGAACGTCTGGGCCCGCGGGCTCGCCTCCGGTACCGACACGCTGATGCTCTTCATCGTGAACGACAATCACTACAACGACCAGACCTTCCATTCCACGCCGGTGGCCAACGCCACGGTCGCCGCCACGCTGCCGCTGTGGATGCGATCCTCCCCCACCGCGTTCATGGTCTCCGCCGCCGGGCTCAGCGATGTGGCTTCGCAGATCAACGGCAGCCAGATGCAGTTCAATCTTGGCACCCTCGACGTCACCCGCATGATCATCGTGACCACCAATCCACAACTGCGTGCCACCATCCAGCAGCGCTACCAGGAACTCGCCTGGCCCGGCGTCTGCGTGATCGCCCCTGAATTGTGCACACCTCAGGATACGGCTCCCGCCATCACCTCGCAGCCGCAATCCAAGAGCACCTGCACCGGCAGCACCGCGACATTCATCGTCGCCGCCTCGGGGGCGAGCCCGCTGAGCTATCAGTGGCAGAAGGCCGAGGCTGACCTCGACGACGGCGGGCATTACAGCGGAACGACCACCCCGCAGTTGACCATCACCGGCGCCGATGAGAACGATGCGGCGAGCTACCGCTGCATCGTCAGTAATGCGCACGGCGACGCCACCTCGTCCCCGGCCACGCTGACGGTTCTCGAATGCAACACCGACTGCCTGCAGAACCCGGATTTCGAGGATGGCTTCGCCTCCGGCGTCGGTTCCCACTGGACCAGGTTCACCCGGACAGGCGACGTCACCTGTGCGGAGGAAACAACCGAGAAGTACACCGGGGCGCGCTGCCAGGAGGTCTTCTCCCTGGACATCGCCAACGACGGCGGCGTGTTTCAGCAGTTCGCCGCGTCGCCCGGGCGTTCGTACACCGTCAGCGCGTGGTTCAAGTGCTACTCGCCCCAGGGCGCCGGCGTCGCTGAAGGCTGGCTCGGCGTCGATCCCGCCGGTGGCACCGATCCCCATAGCGCCGGCATCCTGTGGGGCTCCAAGCCCTACGATTACTGGAGCCAGAAGAGCTTTACCGTCGCAGCCCAGGGGAATGCGATCACCGTCTTCCTGCGCGGCCGCTCCGTGAAGCCCGTGGGCAATAACAAGGTGGCCTACGTCTGGATCGACGGGGTCGAAGTCTCCGCCGCCCCTCCCACCGACAGCCCGCCGGAGGCCCTGACCGCCAACAGCATCCGCTGGAAGTGGACCGATCTCAGCGGCGAGATCGGCTACCGCGTACGCGACACTGGTGGAGCGGACAAGTCCGGCGCCCTGCCCGCCGACACCGTTGAATGGACCGAGTCCGACGGCATCCTGCCCAATACACCCTACACCCGCCGGGTCCATGCCATCGACGACTGCGGCGAGTCTTCACCATCCTCAGGCCGGACCGCCTATTCGCTTTCTGTGCCGCCCACGCCGGACAGTGTCTCCGCCGACAACTCATCTCCCGCCCTCAACGAGGAGATCGTCTGGACCACCGATACCGCCTTCGGCCCCGGCACCGTTCAGTACTACCGCTACCTCTGGAACCAGGTTTCGACCGCAACCTGGACGGGCTCGGAGCCGGTCTGGTCGAGCGGAACCCTGACCACCTCACCCACCACCTCGGGGACGTGGTACCTGCACCTCCGTGGTCATAACGGCGATGATCTGCCCAACGGCTCGTACAGCTACGCCGTGACCGTGGGCTCAGGCGGGCCCGACCTCGACGGCGACGGGGACGTGGACGTTGAGGACTTCGGCCGGTTCCAGGTCTGCTACACGGGTCCAAGCGTGCCACAGAACGACCCCGCGTGCGCCCGGGCCCGACTTGACTATGACGGCGATGTCGATCAGCTTGACTTCCTGATCTTTCTGCAGTGCATCAGCGGCGCGGACGTTCCCGCTGATCCGAGCTGTCTGGAATGAGGAGGACCGGGCTGATCAGCTCCGCCCTGCCTGGATGACGGGAGACCGCGGATGAGATACCGACTGGCGGTTGGGCTGCTGCTTGCTCCGATGCTTGTGTTGCGGACGCTGTCGCCCGTTGCCGCCGAAGCTGCCGGGCGCCCCAATGTCGTCCTCATCCTCACCGACGATCAGCGCTGGGACCAGATGAGCTGCGCGGGGCATCCGTTCCTGAAGACCCCGCACATCGACCGGCTCGCCGGCGAGGGCGTCCGCTTCGCCAACGCCTTCGTCACCACGTCGCTCTGCTCGCCCAGCCGGGCCTCGTTCCTGTCCGGCCTCTATGCCCATACGCACGGCGTGGTGAACAACTTCACCGACTACCCCGCGAACCTGCCCGGCTTCCCGCGCCGCCTCCAGGTCGCCGGATACGAGACGGCCTACATCGGCAAGTGGCACATGGGCGAGGAAGATGACTCGAAGCGGCCCGGTTTCGACTACTGGGTCACCCACAAAGGCCAGGGCGACTACCACGACACCACGTTCAACGTCAATGGAACCCGCCGCGTCGTCAGCGGGTACTACACGACGGTCGTGACCGACATGGCCCTCGAATGGCTGAACCGAGCGCACGAAAAGCCCTTCCTGCTGATCCTCGGCCACAAGGCGTCCCATACCCCATTTACTCCGGAGCAGCGGTACGAGCACCTGTACGACGGCGTGGAGATCGGCTACCCGTCCAGCGCGTTCCAACTCGCGGGCAAGCCTGACTGGGTCCGCGAGCGGCTCAACACCTGGCATGGGATCTACGGCCCCCTGTACGGCTTTCGCAAGCAGTTCCCCGATACCCGCCCGGAGAGCGTGACCGACTTCGCACGTTTCGTTCGCTCGTATACCGCAACCGTCAAGTCCGTCGACGACAGCGTCGGCCGGGTATACCAGGCCCTGGCAGACAGCGGCCAGCTCGACAATACCCTGATCGTGTTCGCCGGCGACAACGGCATGTTTCTCGGCGAACACGGCATGACCGACAAGCGGGCCATGCACGAACCCAGCATCCGCGTCCCGTTGCTGGTGCGGTATCCGAAGCTGGCCGGCGCCGGGCGGGTGGTCAAGGAGATGGTCCTCAATATCGACCTCGCTCCGACCCTCGTGGGGGTCTGCGGCGCCGAGCCCTTCCAGCGCGTCCACGGACGGTCCTTCCTCCGGCTGATGAGCGGGGAGCCCGGCCCGTGGCGGACATCCTGGTTCTACGAGTACAACTATGAGAAGCAGTTCCCCTACACGCCCAACGTGCGCGGCGTCCGCACCGACCGCTGGAAGTACATGCATTATCCGCATGGCGACGGCTCGCCGGACCGCCACAAGGCCGAGCTGTATGACCTGGAGAATGACCCCGGCGAGCTGCACAACCTGATCGACGATCCCAGCCAGGCCGGGACCGTGCGCGAGCTTCGGAAAACCCTGGACAAGCTGATGGCCGAGACGGATGCGCTTCCTGACCGCATGCCCCTGGACGAGGGCATCAAGACCGAACTGCCCGAGGAATCCATCCGCTGAAAGCCGGGGCGGTGACGTGGTCGATGCGAATCGGCGCGGCTGCCGAAAGGACTTCAGCCCAAGCCGCTAACGCGGGCAGTCCCCTGTGGCGCAATGCACTCGAAACGCGGCTAAATTCGCGCCACTGACAGGTATGCCCACTGACACGAAAAAGTCGTGTGCCTCGGTCGTCCAGCGATGGAAGCGGGTATCCACATGCCCGTCGAGGAATGCGATGTTCGTCCGCCCCTTGGCCGGAACGCCGCTCGGGTCAGTCTGTACCGCCAGCGTATGACGGGTGGAGATCCTGTCCGTCACGTTGAAATTCCCGTCCCCAAAACCCGAAGAGGGATTGCCGTTCGCGTCCCGATTGTTCAGGTTGTAATCTGGATGTTCTTCAAACAGGACCGGCAGGGTCGCATCGTTCCAACTCACGCGTTCGCCCAGTCTAAAAGAACGCGTCGTGCCATCAACGCCGCCGGCACGGGTAATGGGCGCGACGTAGGCGAACGACATCAGATCTTCGGGCGTCTTCCATCCGATGTAGGCATTCATCGCATAGCTTAAGAAGCCGTTACCGTTGCCTCCGCTGGGTGTTGATTCCGGCAGGCCTTCGGGATCCGAGGGGCAAACGTACACCTCGGCAGACTTGGTATAGCGAAAGATGGTCCCCTTCGTCGGGGTGAACTTCTGCATTTGGGGGTAGGTGATTCCCCATGAGCCTTCCCACGTCCATAGCTCCTTCCGATTCCGAAGCTGGTCATCGGTCTGGCTTGGAATCGCCGGGCATCCGGACAAATAAAACGTGCTCGCGGTGGCAGGAAGACGCTTGTGATCCTGAACGTACAGGATTTTCCCCATCATGACCTGTCGCATGTTGGCGCGGCAGACCGTTGTCCGCGCCTGCTCGCGGGCACGCTGCAGCGAGGGCAGCAGAATCGCGATCAGCAAAGCGATAATCGCGACCACGACCAGGATCTCGATCAGCGTGAATGCGCTTCGTCGTCTTGACATTGCTTGGTCTCGCGAAGGCCATCCCCCCAAGGAGGACAGGGCAGGCTCCAGTCTGGCCACACCAGGGTCCGGGAACCGGTGGATGACATATTATATAACACTTTGAGGGGCTCGCCAAGTGCTTTTTCAGGCGGGATCCCCGATTCGAGAGGGCAAGGCAGGGGTAAACGCCCCATCTAGTCGTCGCAGTCGTAGTCCGCGGGTTCGTCCATGCCGCTGAAGCATCGCTGCATAAGGGCAAAGTCGTCCAGGTCCACGTCGCTGTCGCTGTCGAAGTCGCTCGCCGAGCAGCCGCCCGGATACGCCGACGCCGCCCCGGCCAGGCAGGGCTCGAACGCGGCCAGGTCGTCGGCGTCGACGTCTCCGTCGTCGTCGAGATCCGGCAGGACCGAGGGCATGACCACCATCGACACCGGCAGGGCCAGGTTCAGGCAGTCCAGTGGGCTGGGCAACGCGGCAACGGACGTGCCGGTCGGCCCGGCAGACCAGGTGGTGCCGGAGGGGATCGCCGCCAGGGTGGGCACGGTGAACAGGTCGGCGGTTTCGTCGCCGAAGGGGGACATGTTCGGCGGATACGAGGGCCCGTAGCGCGGAGCGGTGAAACCGGTGACCCAGACCGTCCCATCTTCGGGATCTTCGGCGATGGCGGTGATCTGGGCGACGAAGCCCTCCCCGGCGTCGTCCTCGATGACCACCGGGTTACTGATGTCGACAATCCCGGCGAAGGTCAGCGTTCCCGCACCGTCGTGACTGAGCCGGAACACGCGCGTGGACTGCTCGGTCAGGCCGTCATCGAGCGGGTTGATCGACGCGGCCAGGTACAGGTAGGAGTTGCCGCCGCCCTGTACGGTCTTCGAGGCATGCAGCGCGGTGGGCCCGTTGAGCACGGGGCTCATGCTGTAGGTCTGGAAGGTGCTCAGCGGCGCCCCGCCGGCGGAGACGTCGTAGACCAGGATGTAGTCGTTGTTGAGCACCACGCTGTAGTCGAACGCGGAGGCATACGCGGTGGCCACGAAGAGGTAGCCGCCACCGGGCGACAGTTCGATCTCGCGCGGATACGCCATGCGCACATCGCTGTAGGGATCGTCCTCGCCGCCGTAGACGGCAACCAGGTTGAAGCCCCCTCCGCCGGTCAGGGTCACCTTCGCGACCGCGTCGTAGGTATCGCCGCTCATCGTCTCCACCACCACCGGGGCGACGTAGAGCGTGTTCGCGTCGCCCGGGTCGAACACGGCATCGGCCAGGGGCCGGCTGGGATCCTCGCCGCTGACGATGCCGACGTGGACGGTGCTGGTGGCCACGGTGGGATGGGTCTTGCTGGCCGGGATGAGCACGAGTTCATCGTCGCCGGAGTTGTCCAGCCCGTTCAGGCGAACGATACCGGTGACGCTCTGGATCTGGTAGAGGTCGTTCCCGCCGCTGACCAGCCGCCCGTTCACGCCGCTACCCGACCCTCCCGCCGGCGGTGACACCGACACCGACAGGCAGCCGCCGGTGGCGTCGGCGCGGACGATGGCGTCCTCGCGAACGTACCCGTCCATGGTCCAGATCGGCGTGGCGAGCTTGCCCGCGAGCAGGATGTGCGCGGGCGGATTGCCGCCCATCGGGGCCAGCGGGCCGGTGGTCCGCTCCGCGGGCACGGACACGGCCGACGACTCCTCCGGGCAGAGGTTCAGACTGGTCTCGTACATGGCGTCCCACATGAGCGCGTCGGCCAGATCGGCGTAGCCGTCGCCGGTCAGGTCGAGGCACTCATAGTCCTGGTCCTGGACCGCCTGCTGCATCTCGGCGATCAGCAGCAGGTAGTCGCTCTGGTCGACGGCCCCGCCCGAGTAGAGCTGGGCGTCATAGTTGCCGCAGCCGGCGAAACAGGTGATGACCGGATCCCACAGGTCGATGTAGACCGAAGCGTTCGTGCCGCGCAGCTCCAGTTCCACGTAGGTGCCGCGGGTGAAGTCCAGCCACTGCCGGTCGACGATGATGCTGAACACGCCGTAGTCAGTGCTGCCGATCGCGCCGGCCCGCCCGGTTGCCGGGGGTTTGATCCGCCCGATCTCCAGCAGGCTGTCGCCGACATCGGGATCGTCGCTGAGATAGACGATCAGCTCGGCGTTGGGATCCGACCTGAACAGGTACTCGAAGGCGACCAGCACGCGGTCGTCGGCGGCCTTGGCGAAAGTGCCCTTGGCGGCCACCGAGGCGGTGTTCGCGCGGTTGGCCAGCTTCGTGCGCATCTCCATGACGCCGTTGCCGGGACCGCGGGCGTTGGGCAGGCGGGTCAGGGCTCCCTCGGCGCAGGCGGTGGAGTCCTGCGGCGGCGAGTCGTTCTCACACTGGCCGAGGCACTCACAGGTCTGCACCTGGGCAGGATCGACGACGCGGTTCATCGTGCGGACGTCGTACTCGAGCTGATCATCCATGGCGATGACGGTCAGCGAGAACCCCAGCAGCGGCACGTCCACGATACGGCTGCCGTTGGGATGGGGGAACGCCGGGTCGATATCGTTGCCGTTCTCGTCAACCAGCGACCGGTAGTAGATCCGCTGCCCGCCGACGTTGAGAGTCGCGTCGGGATGCAGGATCACGGTGGAGACGTACATCGCCTCGGGGGTGTCGATTTCCGGGGCCTGGAAGACAGAGCCCTGGCGGTTGGTCAGGTTGACGTTGGCACCGGGCAGTACCTCCAGTTCCTCGACCGCC
>CAYVVX010000191.1:7344-8494 GCA_964455315.1 uncultured Planctomycetales bacterium
GTCGAAGTCCTGCACGCGCAGCTCGTTCACCGAATCAGGCCCGCCTTCCTCCAGCGAACTGAAGGCGACGAAGAACTTGTTCGAGTTGACCAGCAGGTTGCGGTTGAGCGGGTCAGGATCGAGGCCCTGGTAGCGCTCGGCATCGGAGTTGATCAGGTTGCACTGAATGCTCGCCGTGGGATCGATCGCCAGCGGGCGTACGAACCCCTTGTCGTCGGCGTTGAGGATCAGCGTGCAGTGGACCATGGCGGTGTCCGGGCCCATCCGCAGGTTGGTCACTTCCACCTGGGAGTTCTGAATGGAGGCCTGGTCGGTCAGCACCAGGGTGCCCTGGCTGATCAGCGGGCCGGCCCCCAGCGGCGGGCCCGGTTCCCCTCCACACGAGCCGGCCTGGACGCCGGACAGGTTGATGGCGGCCTGCCCCGAAATGACCAGTGCCTGCTTCACCGGCACGAAGATCGACCCCGGTCCAATCACGTCGCAGGCCAGCACCGAACCCGGCGCGCCGCTCGGCGAGCCGAACTGCACCTCGGTGCCCGCCGACAGGACCATCGCCCCCTGGCCGGTCAGGGACGACGAGCCGATCAGGACCTGCCCGGGCGGAATCGTCAGCGGCCCGCTGAGACGGAGGTTACTGTCCTCGATCACCATCAGGGGGTTGGAATTCCCGGTGGTGAAGCGGACATTGTCGAGCACCGGCGAGGCGGATCGAATGTGCAGGGCGCCGCCGGCGGAGGCGAAGTTGGATTCCAGGACCACGTTGCTGAGCAGAACCCGGCTGCCCTCGATGAGCAGCCCCCCACCCACGGCGGCACCGCCGTTGCGGAGGGTCAGCCCGTCGATGGCCGGGAAGGCTCCGCGGAGGGATCGCGCGTAGACCGCCTGCCCGGCGCCGTCGGCGTCGATGATCGCGGCCCCGAGCCCGGTCCTGCGGATCACGATGGACTTGCCCTGAAGATTGAGGCCGGTGTTGCCCGGGCCGGCGTAGACGGTCGGCTGAAAGGCCCGCAGCAGCACGGTGTCGCCGTCGTTCGCGGCGTTGATACCATCCTGGATGGAGTTGAACGGGTTCTGCGACGAGCCGTTGGGGTTGGGGCTGCACTGGTTGCAGACGTAGACCGGAGAGGCCACCGGGTTGGAGCCGTAGCGG
>CAYVVX010000192.1:0-4689 GCA_964455315.1 uncultured Planctomycetales bacterium
CCATGCCGCCAGCCCGAAGAGCTCCACGACCCGCATGGTCCGCGAGAAGTCGAGGCGGTAGTCCAGCCAGCCCAGCCCCAGGCAGACCGCCAGGACGGCGACCACGCTCATCGCGCCGGCCCGTACGGCGTCCCGGACGATCCATCGCGATCGCACCGACGCCAGCCTTGCCTGGAGAGACATTTCGCCCATGTCCGCCTTCAAACCCTCGCCTTGCCGCTCACGGCAGGTACTTCAGCTTCCGCGCCACCCACTCCACGGTCAGCAGCGCCGCGAACACCGCCAGGAACACCCAGCCATCCCACAACGACACCCGCTGTGTCCACCGGAAGCGCAACGGGTCCAGCTCCAGCCCTGCCACCAGTTCCGGCAGATCCTCCACCGTGCCCGCCTCACCGCCGCTCGCTTGGGCGATCCGCCGCATCAGGATTGGATTCACCTGCGGGGTCGCCAGTTCCGGATTGAACCGCCCGTTCGCGCCCACCTCGATGATCCGCTCGCCCTGCCCGTCCCGCCCTTCGACGTACAGCCGATAGGTTCCCGCGCCCGGCAGGCGCAGCTCACCCTGGTACACCAGCGGCGCATCCGGCGAGCGGTGCAGCACGAACGATCGCGGCTTCCCGTCGCCCTCGCGATGCTCCGCTACCAGGGTCAGCGCATCCTCGGTAATACCCTCGCGGGCCGCCAGCCCCGCATCCAGCGACACCGTCACCGGCGCCGGCATGTCCGGCGCGATCGCCCGGGCGGCCACGTCGATCCGCACCGGCTGGAACGCGTCCGTGCGATGCGGCATGCCCACGTGCTGAATCGCACCGGCCCAGAAACCATAGAAGAACCGGTTGCCCACTTCGTAGCGCCACTTCCAGGTCTCGTCGATGCCCACGAACAGCACCGAGCCCCGCCCCGCCCGCTGAAGCAGCACCAGCGGCGCGGGCTCCTCCCCGTTTTCCGACCTTCGCCGGGCCAGCGCCAACGCCCCGGGCTTCACGTCCATCACCCCCGCGTACCAGCGCAGACCGGACAGCCGCTGCCACGCCTCCGCCGGATCACCGCCGGTCTCCAGCCGCATCACCGGATGATCGCGCCCGGACGGAGTCAGTTCGGGCACGAACGGCGTGATCGCCTCCTCCGCGACGACACTGAATGCCTCAAACGGCAGCAGCCCGCTGATCGGCGGTTCCAGGTAGTCGGCCGGATTGTGGGCCGGCCCGGCGATGAAGATCAGCCCCGTGCCGCCGTCCACCACCGCGTCGCGTATCCACTCCCAATGCTGCGGGGCCAGGTCCTGGCGGGCCACGTCACCGATCACGATGGCGTCGAACCCGGCGAATTCCTCGGCGGTGCCCGGCAGGGCCGCGCCCTGCCGCTCCTCCTCCGGTGCGGAGGGATCCTCGGTCAGCAGCACCAGCCGCGGCTCAAACCGCTGATCACGTTCGAAGGCGTTCCGCAGGAAGCGATACTGCCAGCGCGGCCAGTGCTCGATGTAGAGCACGCGCAGCGGCTCATCCAGCACGGTCACCTCGAGATCCGCGCTGTTGTTCGCGCCGGTCAGTTCGCCCGGCAGCACCCCCACTGCCACCCGGAATACCTTCTTCCCAGTGGTATCAAACGTGACTGCCAGGGACTGCTCCATCGGCCGCCCCGCATCCCCCAGGACCACGTCCTGCGTGGCCAGCGTCCGGTCGCCGTCCAGCACGCTGACGGTGACCGCGGCATTCTCGAAGCCGCGATGCGTGACGCGCACCTCCACCGGCACCGGATCGCCCGGGTAAGCGAACGGCGCCGCCACCGTCGCGTTCACCGCGACATCCGCCGCGTCCTCGCGACCCACCAGCGCCGTCTGCACCGGAATGCCCTCCGCACCGAACGCCCGGGCGCCGGCCACCGCGGACGCCTCACCGTCGGTGCTGTTGTCCGCGCCGTCGCTGAGGCAGATCACTCCCGCGACGGACCGGCCGGTAAGCTCCGAGCGCAGGCCGTCGAGAGCCTGTCCGAGGGCGGTTCGTTTCTCCGTGCGCACCTGCGAAGGCGATGCCAGGTCGTCCCCGCCCGCCGCGGCCAGTTCCTCATCGAACAGGTAGAAGCGCACGTCCACCGGTCGCGTGGTCGGCATATCTCCCGGGGCGACGCGGGCCGACAGTTCATCGGCGACCGCTCGCACCCGCCGCCCGGCGAGCTCCCACCGCGACGCCTCGCCGTCGCGGACGGACATGCTGCCCGACCGGTCCAGCAGGAAGGCCAGGGTCCTGGGTCGCATCTGCTCGAATCGACCGGCGATGCCCGGCTGAAGCAGCATCACCACCGGCACCGCGAGAATCGCCGCCCGCAACGCGCCCAGCGTGATCCGCCAGCGCTTGCCGAGTTCGAGCCGCCGGCTGCGATGCAGCAGCAGCACCAGCACGCCCAGCGCTGCCAGCCCCCACACCAGCACCGCCGCCGGCCAGACCGGATGCCACTCCAGGGCCGCATCGAGCAGGCGCACGTCGTCGCCGCCGGGCCACCACCGCCCGATCAGGTCGACCAGCCATCCCGGAAGATCGTGCGCGATCATCCCGCCACTCCTTCCGAGCGGCGGGCTCCGCCCGAGGGCGCGAGCGCGGCGCGAGCTTCCGCGCCGGCCGCCGGCTTCTGGAAACTGAACCGGTACGCCAGCAGCGTCTCCGCGATCAGCAGGGCCAGCACCGCCAGCGCCACCACCGGCCAGATCTCGCTGCCGGACCCCGCGCCCGCGAACAGCGCGTCCACCGGTTGATCACCCGCCAGGTAGTCGAACCGCTCCGGCGGAAACAGACCGCGCAACTGCGCCGCCGACCAGGTCGCGGGATCGCTCTCGCCAACATCCACGTTCACCGCCACGGCCTGCAGCGCCGTCTCGCCGCGCCCATCGCCGCCTCCCCGCGTGAGCCGGTAAACACCGGGGCGATGGGTCCGATCCATGCTCAGCGTCGCGGCCCCGGCCGGCCCGGGGGTTGAGGCGAACAATGCCGCGTCCAGCAGGTTGCCGTCCGGCTCCCGAATGGCCCATCCCTGCACAGCCCGGTCCGCACTCCCGGCTCCCGGCACCGCCGCGTGCCACGTCTCGCCGGGAACGATCGACCGCGCGATCAGCTTCGGCCCGCACAGCCAGCCGAGCAGGTCGTGCAGCAGGGGCACGAACGCCGGACGGTAAGGCAGGTCACACCAGGAGCCGTCCAGGGAGGAAGTCCAGATCGCCGACCGCCCCGGCAGATCCGATGGTCCCGGCTCGCGCACCACGAGCGCCGGGCGATCATCCGAGTACCGCAACGCCACCGCCCACGCGCTGTCCGTGAACAACTCCGCGCCCAGCGCTTTCCAGATCCGCACCGACTCCAGCGATGCGCGAATCCCGGGCCCGTTCAGGTCCAGCACCGCCGGCCCGGTCAACTGCGGGCGTATCCGCAGCGCGGCATCGCCCTCCGGGTCTTCCGGCGGGGGAACCAGCAGCAGATCATGGAACCGCACGCCCGCGGAGCGCAGCGAGCCGAAGGTCGCGATCGCCTCCGGTCCCGCCGATACCAGCACCGCTCCGCCTGACGCGCTGAATGCTTCCAGCCGCCGGATCGCGTCCGACGACAACGGGCCCGCATCCGCGAGGATCACCGCCCAGGCGTCCTCGTCCAGTTCGCTCGCCAACCGGTCGCCGGTCAGCCGCGCCCGCACCCGCCACGGCAACCCGGCCGCATCTGTCCCCGGCTTGCCGGAATCGCTCAGCGCCGCCTCCACGAACACGAACGCATTCCCGCCTTCCGCGACATCATGCCGCGTCACCACCAGGACGTCGGCCGCATCCGGGATGCACACCGCGGCATAGGCATGGTTGTCCGCATCCAGACCGTCCTCATCCAGCCGCACCTCGATGCCATACACGCCCGATGCCGTGAAGGTCTGCTGGAACGACACCTCTCCCTGCTTCTTCTGAAGTTCGACCGGCACCCGATTCACTTTCCGTCCGTCGATCCACAACTCCGCCGCCGCCTCGGATGACGCCCGCTCACCGAGATCCCGCACCGTCGCGGTGAAGGTGAGCGGCATACCCGCGCGGAACGACCTGCCCGCGCAGCGAACGTCCGCCACGCTCAGGTTCGCCACCGGGACTGTCGGCACCGCGGCCAGCGTGAAGCGGATCGACGGATCGCTGGCCAGCAGCGCCTGCCGCACGCGCTCGCCATGCGCTTCAAACGCCCGTGCCTGCCCGTCCGTCACCAGGTAGACCCGCCGGTCCGCCGCCTGCGAACCCTTCAACATCTCCAGCGCCAGCGCCAGCGCCGGCTCCGCATCGGTCCCCGCACCGCTCAGGGTCGCATCGTCCACGGCCGCCCGCACCGCGAGGCGATCACCGGTCAATCCGTCGGTGCCGCGCGACGCCTGCTGGTTCATGGTGACCACCCCGACGCGCCCCTCGGCCGGCAATCCGACGATCAGTTCATGGGCGATACGCCGGGCATGATCCATCCGGGTCACACCGGCCGCCGTGGTGCCCATGCTGTAGGAGGTATCCAGGATGATGACCGCGTCGGTGCCCTTCCCGCCCGTGCCGCCCAGGTTCACCGCCCGCGACCACACCGGCCTGGCCAGTGCCATCGCCGCCCCCACCAGCACCAGCACGCGCAACGCCAGCAGGATCAGATCCTGCAACCGCACGTTGCGATGCTTCCGGCGCACCGCCCG
>CAYVVX010000192.1:4699-8441 GCA_964455315.1 uncultured Planctomycetales bacterium
GGATCTCCATGGCCGCCCAGCGAACCATGCGAAAACGCCGGCGGAACAGGATGTAGATGATGATCGGGATCAGTCCGAGCAGCGCGCCGAAGATCATCAGCGGATGTACGAAGCTCACCGGTTCACTCTTCTCTGCCGGGCGCGGACGGTCAGGTAGGTCAGCAGGAACTCATCCAGCGGCTCGGCGGTGCTGGCCAGCCGGTAGTCGATTTCAGATTGCCCGCAGCCGCGCCGCAGGGCGTGCAGGTGGGCGTTGAGCTCGTCAAGGTACGCCTCGCGCAGCCGGTGCGGCTCGATGAACAGCCGCCCGGACGCCTCCAGCCCCTCGAAACGCACGTGCCCGCGCAGGGGAAACTCCAGCTCGTCGCGATCGAGCACCTGCAGCGCCACCACCTCGTGCCCGCGCGATTTCAACTGCCGCAGACCGCGCAGCACGTCCTCCACGGGCTCCAGGAAGTCCGAAATCACCACCACGATGCCCCGCCGCGAGATCTGCCGGGCGAATTGCGTCAGGCACCTGGCTGTATCGGTCCCGCCGGCCGGCTGCACCTGCGCCAGCGCTTCGCTCAAACGGTTCAGAAACGGCAGCCGCGTGCTCGGCGCCAGGTAGGACGCGCATTCCCGGTCGTAGATCCCCAGGGCGGCCGCGTCATGCTGTCGCAGCACCAGGTAGGACATGGCCGCGGCCAGTTGCAGGGCGTACTCGAGCTTGCTGGTCGACGCCGACGCGAAAGCCATCGACTCGCTCACGTCCAGCAGGACGGTGGCGACGAAGTTGGTCTCCTCGTGGTACTGCTTGATGTAGTACCGCTCGCGCTTGCCATACACCTTCCAGTCGATGTGCCGCGGATCATCCCCGGCGACGTAGCCGCGGTGCTCGGCGAACTCCACGCTGTAGCCGCGGTAGGGGCTGCGATGAAGACCCGCCAGAAACCCCTCGACCACGTGGCGGGCCTTGATCTCGATCCGCCCCAGCTTGCGGACCAGGTCGGGTTGCAGCAGTCGTGTCTGGATCGTCACCGAAGGCTCAACTCCACTCAGGATGCCTCATGCGAAACATTCTCGCTGTGTTCAGCATCAGGGAAATGGCCGCGAAGAAGCACAAGAAGCACAGGAGAAGAAACCGAACTGGACAAATCGAATGCCCTTCCAACCCACGCTTCACGCCACATTGTCCTTCCGTGCCTCTTGTGCTTCCTGTGGCTCACTCTTCCACGTTGCCAGGGAAGGCGCGATGGTCGTTGCGCTCACGCCACTGCCCTGGTCTTCGGCGTCTCCCGGATCAGCCGTCCGATCAGCCCTTCCACGGTCAGCCCTTCCGACTGCGCCGCGAAGTTGAGCAGGATGCGATGCCGCAGCACCGGCTCGGCCACCGCGTCGATGTCGTCCCAGCCCACCGCGAACTCCCCGCGCAGCACCGCCCGGGCCTTGCCCGCCAGGACCAGGTTCATCGACGCCCGCGGGCCCGCACCCCACCCGACCGCGTCCTTCACGAACTGCGGCGCGGTGGGATCGTCCGGCCGGCTCTTGCGCACCAGCTTCGCGGCGTACTCGACGATGTGGCGGCTCACCGGCACCCGCCGCACCAGCCCCTGGAACTCGAGGATCTCTTCGCGGGTCAGCACCGGCTCGATGTTCGCCAGCCCCGGGCCCGTGCAGCGCTCGATGATCTCGACCTCCTCCGCCTCGCTGGGATACCCTACCTTGATCTCGTACAGAAACCGGTCGAGCTGCGCCTCCGGCAGCGGATACGTCCCCTCCTGCTCGATCGGGTTCTGCGTCGCCAGCACAAAAAAGGGATCTTCGAGCTTGTGGGTCACACCGCCCGAACTGACCTGGCGCTCCTGCATCGTCTCCAGCAGCGCCGCCTGCGTCTTCGGCGGGGTCCGGTTGATCTCGTCGGCCAGCACGATGTGGGCGAAGATCGGGCCGGCCATGAACTTGAACGCCCGCTGCCGTGTCTGCGGATCGTCCTGGATCACCTCGGTGCCCAGGATATCCGACGGCATCAGGTCCGGCGTGAACTGAATCCGTCGGAAAGAGAGCCCCAGCGACTCGCTCAGCGTTGCCACCAGCAGTGTCTTGGCCAGTCCCGGCACACCCACCAGCAAGGCATGCCCGCGGGCGAACATGCACACCGACAGCTTGTCGATCACGTCGGCCTGCCCCACGATCTTGCGACCCACCTGGTCGCGAAGCCGCTGATAGGCCACCGCCAGCCGCTCGACCGCCGCCACGTCCGAAGTCGTTGCCGTCATGTTCCGCTTCTCCTGCCTGATCAGTTCCCGTTCAACAGCGGCGCCGGCGGAAAGACTACCGGCAGGGCCAGCGCCCCGCCCCACTCCAGGCGCACCGCGCCGCGGGTCACCCGGATGTCAAAGCCCGCCGGCACATCGTCGGTGAACCGCGCACGATCCATGCGCAGCTCGTAGCCAGTCTGCCCCTCGCCATGCGTTCCCGCCAGCCGCACGCCTTCATCCATCAGCGGCTCCACGCCGTAACGCCGTGCCCACCAGCTCTCGAACAATCCTTCGCTGCCCACCAGTCGCCCCATGGCCGCACCGCCCTCGCGCCATCGGATCGTTCCCAGGCAGACGGAATCCGCGAAGCCCAGCGACACCACCGCCGGCCCCGGCTGTTCCCAGGTCCGCCCGGGTCTCAGGACATTTCCCTTGTAACCGGTCACCAGCACCTCAACCCCGTCTTTCGGCACCGCGCCCGCGGCACTGTGCGCGACCAGCAGATCGCTTTCAACCTTCACCGCCAGCCAGATCGACGATGCATCCTGAGCCCACTGAAATGAAGCCTCGGGCAGGACGTCCTCGCGGCCGGTTTCCGCTGCCATCGAAGCCGCGGGCCACGCGTGACGGTCGGGCGACAACGCTGACCACCCGTCCGCCGGCCAGTCGGAAAGATCACCATCCAGGACCAGCCCATCCGCGCTGCCAGGCCTGGCTCCCGGCGGTTCGAACAGATCCCCGGCCATCTTGCCGGGCCGCGGCGCCGCCGCGCGATCGCCTCCGGCCCGACCGATCACGACGATACCCCCTTCGCCATGAACGATCAGCCGCGCACCGGCCCGGTCGATCCGCTGAGTTCGCAGCCCCTCCAGCAGCAATCTTCCACCCGCGTCCAGCACCAGTCGATCCAGCAGTTGATCCGGGGTATCCGCTTCATCCTGCCCGGGAACGTACTGCAAATCGCCTCCCTCGACGACCGCCTGAGGCCGCTGTTCGCGAAACAATCGCGGATGAGCATCGATCCACGCCCGCAGCCTGGCCTCTTCCGGTGTCTGCGCCGCGCGCCCCCTTCGCCCGCGCGTCGGTGCCCGCCAGGTCACCCGCCCGGTGTCCGGCTCCAGCATGCCCCAGTACTCGCCGCTCTCGATGAACAGGTCACCGTCGCCGCGCCCCAGCAGCCGGATCGGGTACGGCGCCATGTATACGTCGTCCGCACCGCTCCGGCGGAGAGAATAATGCCCATCACCCGCGATCACCTCTTCCTGGTCGTACGACGCCGTAGCGACCGGGAAACGCCGCCGCAATTCGGACGTCGGCGGCTCGGCCCCGGCGAGATCCGGAGACAAGATGGCAAAGGCATGGTCGAGCTCCCCGGTCGCGGTGTCGAGAACGATCAGTTGCCCCGGCGAACCGCCGCCCGGCTGCACCAGCAGCGTCGTCAACCGCTCACCCACGAACAGGGCCTCATACGTGCGCGGAGAATCCTCGCGCTGCCACAACTG
>CAYVVX010000193.1:0-2448 GCA_964455315.1 uncultured Planctomycetales bacterium
ATTGAGTTCCGGCTGGTCTTTCAGTTGAGTGATTCATGGCCGACACGATTCTTCAATCCCAACCGGACCTGCTCTTCGACACGGATCGCGACGGCGGTATGGCCGACATCCGCACCGAGGAGATGCTGGTGAACATGGGCCCGCAGCATCCCAGCACGCACGGCGTGCTGCGGATCGTGCTGCGAACCGACGGGGAACTGGTGCTGGACGCCATTCCGCACATCGGCTACCTGCACCGCTGCGCGGAGAAGATCGGCGAGAATCTCCAGCCCTACCAGTTCATCCCCAAGACCGACCGGATGGACTACCTGGCGGCGATGAATAACAATCACGCCTTCAGCCTGGCGGTGGAAAAGCTGGCCGGGATCGAGGTGCCTGAGCGGGTCAGCTACATCCGCGTGCTGATGAGCGAGCTGAACCGCATCGCCAGCCACCTGGTCTCCTTCGGGGCCTACGGGCTGGACATGGGCGCGTTCACGCCGTTCCTGTACGCCTTCCGCGAGCGGGAGCGGATTCTCGACCTGTTCGAGGCCGCCTGCGGGGCCCGGCTGACCTACAGCTACCTGACCATCGGCGGGGCGACGCACGATCTGCCCGAGCGGTTCTGCGAGACCCTGTCGGAGTTCCTCGACTACTTCGAGCCGAAGGTGGACGAGTACAACAACCTGCTCAGCTACAACCACATCTTCGTGAAGCGAACGGCCAATGTGGGTGTGATCAGCCCGGAGGACGCCATCGCCTGGGGTCTGACCGGCCCGTGTCTGCGCGGCAGCGGGGTGAAGTGGGATCTGCGCCGCAACCTGCCCTACGACATCTATGACCGGTTTGAGTTCGACGTGCCGGTGGCGCTGCCCGGCGGCAGTGAGGGGGTTCCCAAGGATGTGGTGGTGGGCGACTCCTGGAGCCGGTATTACGTCCGCATCCTGGAGATTCGCCAGTCGATCCGCATCCTGCGGCAGTGCATCGAGCAGATGCCCGACGGCGATTTCAAGGCCAAGGTGCCCAAGAACCTCAAGCTGCCCGAGGACGAGGTCTATTTCGAGGCCGAGAACCCCCGCGGGCAGCTCGGCTTCCTCATCGTCGGCGACGGCTCGGCGATTCCCTACCGCGTGAAGGCCCGCGGCCCGTGCTTCTGCAACCTGTCGATCACCCAGCATGTGTGCAGGAACGTCCTGCTGGCCGATGTGCCGGCGATCGTCGGCAGCATCGACGTGGTCATGGGCGAGGTGGATCGGTAGGGCGGCGGGCAGGGTTGTCCACCGGCTCCGGCAAGCCTTTGACGCGCCGCGGTCCTCTGCTACAATCCCGATCCTTTACCCGGACCCGCGGCGTCTCGCCCATTGCGGGTCGGCATCTCGGAGGCTCCGGGGCGCGGTCCCGGCGGCGTTGAACGATCGCTTTCAGACGGTCGCGGCTTGGAATGACCGGATAGTCGCGGTGCCGAGGCAGCCAGAGCCGGTCAAGTCAGTGAAGGCACGCAGGCGGTATGTCAGATTTCTCCGCTGCTGAGGTTCTCCGGCCCCGATGGGATCCCGCGCTCCAGGGGCGGGCCGTCCGCCTGTTCCTGGTGCTGGCCGGGGGGCTGCTGGGGGCGACCGTGCTGGGCTACGGTACCCTGGCGTTCTTCCGACTTCAGAACGAGCCGCTGCTGATCCTCCTGGCCGTGGTCGGGCCGCTGGCGACCGCCGGGGCCATGCTGACGGCGGCGGTGGTCATCGCCGGGGTTCGTCCCATCGGTGCGATCATCGCCCGCGTTCCGCTGCTGCTGTTTTTGGGCGGTGTGGTCGGCACGGTGCTGCTGGTGTGGGGCCATGCCCTGCTGTTCCGATTCGTTGACAACATGGTTGTGTCGCAGGATGAGATCGCCCTGAAGACGACCACGCTGTTCGGCGGCCCGCTGACCCTGGGGGACATTCAGGCTCATCTGCTGAGGGTCAGCTCATCCTGCGATTGCTTCGCCGCGGCTGAGCCGGGCGGAGAAGCCGGTGCCGCCGCCGCTCCTGATGCCGAGCCGATCGCTCCCCAGCACGGCCCGCTCGCTTTCCTGGCATATCCGCTGTGGCCGATTCAGTTCCAACTGGTGCGCGATCTGCTGGCGCTGGGCGGCGTGGTCGGATTCGTGTCCATCGTGGCGATGTTCGGCATCTGGTGGGAACGCAAGGTCGCGGCCCGGATGCAGAGCCGGCTGGGCCCCATGCGGGTGGGCGGCTGGCACGGCTGGGCCCAGTCGCTGGCCGACGGCATCAAGCTGATGCAGAAGGAAGACATCGTCCTGTCGGGGGCGGACAAGCCGCTGTTCAAGCTGGCTCCGTACCTGGCGTTTGTGCCGGCGCTGAGCGGTTTCATCGCCCTGCCCTTCGGCACCTACTGGGCGTTCCGCAACCTGGACGTGGCTTTGATCTTCATCCTGGCGATGCTGGGGATCGAAGTGGTCGGCGTGATCCTGGC
>CAYVVX010000193.1:2458-8433 GCA_964455315.1 uncultured Planctomycetales bacterium
TGGGCGTCGAACAACAAGTGGTCGGTGTACGGGGCCATGCGCGAGGCGTGCCAGATGGTCTCCTACGAGATCCCGATGGGCATGTCGCTGCTGATCCCGATCATGACCCTGGGGACGCTCAACCTGACGCTGATCGGCGACGCCCAGGGCGGCGGATTCCATCGCTGGCTGGTGTTCACCAACCCGTTCACCTTTATTGCCGCGTTGACCTACTTCATCGCCTCGCTGGCAAGCTGCAAGCGGGCCCCGTTCGACCTGCCGGAGGCGGAGAGCGAACTGGTCTCCGGCTACCACACCGAGTACAGCGGCTTCCGCTTCTCGCTGTTCTTCTTCGCGGAATACGCGGCCATGTTCATCGTCAGCGGTCTGGCGGTGATCCTGTTCTTCGGCGCGTGGTATTCGCCGCTGCCGGCTTCGTGGGGCGCGTCGCTGGCCGCCGGACCCTGGTGGCAGCGGGCGATTCACGGGGTCATCTTCAGCGGGCCGATCTGGTTCATCGCCAAGAGCTTCTTCTTCCTGTTTGTGCAGATCTGGCTGCGCTGGACGCTGCCGCGCATCCGCCTGGACCAGGTGATGTACGCCTGCGTGCAGGTGCTGCTGCCGCTGACCATGCTGGTGCTGCTGGGCAGCACGGTCTGGGGCATCCTGGTCAGCCCGACCGGCACGCTGGCGGTGACCATCAACGTGATCCTGACCCTGATCGGCGCGGCCGGCGTCGCGGGGTTCATCGCCATCATGCTGTACGGGTATTCGCACAATCGGGAGCTGGTGGGCACGCTGGCGATCGATCATTTTCCGGGAGCGTGACGGTGGAGACGGCGGTCTTCTACATTGTGGCGGCGGTCGCGGCGGGCTCGGCGCTGGGCTGCGTGCTGTCGGTCAACATCGTGCGCATGGCCGTCTGCCTGTTCGGGACGCTGGGCTCGGTGGCGATCCTGTACTTCCTGATGGGGGCGACGTTCCTGGGCGCGATCCAGTTGATCGTGTACGCCGGCGGCACGCTGATCGTGATCATCTTCGGCGTAATGCTGACCAGCCAGTCGCCGTGGGTGCGTTTCGTTCCGCGGAAGATCGAGCTGGTGGCCGGCGCGTCGGTGTGCGTGCTGCTGTTCGTGGGCCTGAGCGCGATGATGATGGACTTGCCGCCGGTGACCGCGGCCGCGGAATCGCCGGCGGAGGGCTACCAGGTGGCTGAGATCGGCAAGTCGCTGCTGACCACGTACCTGGTTCCGTTCGAGCTGGCCAGCGTGCTGCTGCTGGCGGTGATGATCGGGGCGGCGTACCTGGCGCGGGCGGAGAGAAAGTAGTGTCGCGGGACCGGTCCGCTGCCGGTTGATTCGGTGGATCTCTCCCGGTGGACGGGAGGAGTAATTGATGCTGGCCGTCGGCCTGACCCATTTTCTGGTATTGTCCGCCTTCCTGCTGGCGTGCGGCGTGTTCGTGATGACCATCAAGCGCAACGCGGTGGGCATTCTTATAGGCGTGGAACTGGTGCTCAATTCGGCGAGCATCAACCTGGTGGCCTTCGGTCGCTATCGCGTCGGCGGGCTGGACGGACAGATTTCGGCATTGTTCGTGATCGTGCTGGCGGCGGCCGAGGCGGCCATCGCCATCGCCATATTCATGAACTATTACAACAACCTGGCGACCATCGACGTGGACCGGGGGGATAGTTTGCAGGGATAGGCGGAGTTCCCGTCGTCGCGGAGTTGCCCGCGGTCGCCCGTCGCACGCGACGGGGCTAAACAAGCCCGGCGATGCCGCCCGTCGCACGCGACGGGGCTAAACAAGCCCGGCGATACCGCCCGTCGCACGCGACGGGGCTAAAAAGATGCCGCCGGTCGCACGCGGCGGGACTGAACAGGATGCCGCCGAGCCCGACTGAGCGGTGCTCGGATGGTGTGTCGAGTGGAAGACTGAATGTCGCATCTTGAAATCATGCTGGTCGCGGGCGTGCTGATTCCCCTGGCGGGATTCGTGCTGCTGGCGTTTTTCGGCGCGAGGCTGGGCAAGCCGCTGGCCGGCTGGGTGGCGACCGCCGCCATCGCCGTGAGCTGCGTGCTGTCCACGCTGGTGCTGATGCAGTGGCTGGGCATGGACGATGCCGCCCGCGCCGCGGCCCGCAGCAAGCCGCTGCCGTGGGCCACCCTGGGCACCACGCAACTCAGCTTCGGCGTCAACCTTGACGGTCTGACCGTGATCATGTTCTTCATGGTCAGCTTCATCGCCATGTGGATCCACGTGTTCAGCATCGGCTACATGGCCGGGCACTCCGACGAGATCGACCACGAGAGCAAGTACCACCGCTTCTTCACCTACCTGAACCTGTTCTGCTTCACCATGCTGGGGTTGGTCATCGCCGACAGCCTGCTGTTCCTGTTCATCTTCTGGGAACTGGTCGGGCTCTGCTCATACCTGCTGATCGGCTTCTACTTCGACAAGAAGTACGCCTCCAACGCCGCGATGAAGGCGTACATCACCAATCGCGTCGGCGACCTGGGGTTCATCATCGGGCTGGGCATGGTCTTCCTGTTCCTGAACACCCTGTCGCTGTCCGGTGCGGCCGAGGCCTTCCGGGAGCATCACTCCGCCGGCGGCCCGCTGTTCGCCCGGACGTTCCTGGGGCTGAACCTGGCGACGTGGATGGGGATGCTGCTGTTCTGCGGGGCCATAGGCAAGAGCGCCCAGTTCCCGCTGCACGTGTGGCTGCCCGACGCGATGGCCGGCCCGACCCCGGTCAGCGCCCTGATCCACGCGGCGACCATGGTCGCGGCCGGTGTGTACCTGGTGGCCCGGATCTTCGTGCTGCTGACGCCGGAGGCGCAATTGTTCATCGCCTTCATCGGCTGCATCACGCTGGCCATGGCGGCGCTGATCGCGATCGTGCAGACGGACATCAAGAAGGTGCTGGCGTATTCGACGCTGTCGCAGCTCGGCTACATGATCCTGGGCATGGGCGTTGGGGCCTGGGTGGGGGCGCTGTTTCACCTGCTGACCCACGCGTTCTTCAAGGCGCTGATGTTCCTCGGCTCCGGGCAGGTCATCGAGGGCTGCCATCACGAGCAGGACATGCGCAAGATGGGCGGGCTGCGGCACAAGATGCCGGTGACCTGCTGGACGTTCTTCATCGGCGTGCTGGCCATCGCCGGCGCGGGCATCCCGGCGATGCACGTCGGCCTGGGCGGTTACTTCAGCAAGGACGAGATCCTGGCTGTGGCCTACAACCGGGTGTACGGCGGCGAGGAGCATGCCGCGGGCGGAGCCCACGAGGGCGGCGCGGCCCACGGCGCCGCGACCGGCGGACACGCGACGATCGACGATCATCACCGGAGTGAACCGGTCGTGGCGCCGGGTCCCGTCGCTCATCCGGAAATGCTGCCGGCGGTGCTCTTCTGGGTGCCGCTGATCATCGCCTACGTCACGCCGTTCTACATGATGCGGGCGTGGTGGATGACCTTCATGGGCAAGCCGCGCGACCATCACGTCTACGAGCACGCCCACGAGTCGCCGCTGATGTACATCCCGCTGGTGGTGCTGGCGGCGGGCACCTTCGTGAGCAGCTACTTCCTGTTCCGTCCGCTGGTGGCCTCGGCCGTGCCGGCCGGCTTCCTGGTGCCGTCGATCGACGGCGACACGCTGCATCACGCCCACCACATGCTGGCCGGGCTGGTTGGCTTCGCGTTCGTGGTCGGCTTCCTGGTCGCGTGGCTGATCTATCGCAAGGGGCTGGCCACCGGGTCGATGCTGGCGAGGCGGCTGCGCCCGCTGCACGTCCTGCTGGAGCACAAGTTCTACTTCGACGAGTTGTACGGGCTGGTGCTGATCGGCGGGACGCACATGCTCAAGGGCCTGGCGTACCTGTTCGACCGCGTGATTGTTGACGGCATCGTGAACCTCGCCGGGCAGGTGACCCAGCGGCTGGCGTCGTTCAGCGGCGACGTGCTCGACGCCCGCGGCGTGGACGGCGCGGTCAACGGCGTGGGCTACGGGGCCATGCAGATCGGCGGGCTCCTGCGGGCGCCGCAGAGCGGGCGGATTCGCAACTATATTCTCTACGCCGCGGGCAGCGTGGCGCTGGTCATCGCCGGGATCGCCATCTGGCGGCTGTAGCCGGCTACATTCGAGGGCTTTCGACGTGGAAGGCAATCTGCTCAACTACCTGATCTTCCTGCCGGCGGTGGGGGCCCTGCTGTGTCTGCTCGCCCCGAGCACCAAGGCCGCCAAGCTCATCGCCATCGGCGTCAGCGGCGCGGTCATGCTGCTGTCCTTCGCCCTGTTCCAGCACTTCGCGTGGTGGAGCGGCGACGTGTTCGGCAGCGAGTACGGGGCGAAGCTCTTCGAAGTGACCCGGCTCAACTGGATCACCCTGGGCACGGCCGCGAATCCGACCCATATTCAGTATTACGTCGGCGTTGACGGGCTGTCCTTCCCGCTGGTCATCCTGACCACGGTGGTCAGCTTCCTGTCCTGCCTGGCGAGCTGGAACATCGAAGAGTGGAAGAACAACAAGGGCGTGCGCGGCTTCTTCTGCCTGTTCCTGCTGCTGGAAACCGGCATGGTCGGGGTGTTCGTTTCGCTGGACTTCTTCCTGTTCTACATCTTCTGGGAAGTGATGCTCCTGCCGATGTACTTCCTGATCGGCGTGTGGGGCGGGCCGCGCAAGGAATACGCCGCGATCAAGTTCTTCATCTACACCCTGGCCGGATCGGTGCTCATGCTGGTCGTGCTGGTGGCCTTTTACTTCTACCAGCCGGCAGACGCCAAGACCTTCAGCCTGATCGAGATGGCGACCAACTTCCGGATCCAGGAGATCTTCAACTCGCCCGACACTCGGTTCCTGTGGTGGTCCTTCCCGACGGTGATGTTCCTGTTCCTGTTCATCGGCTTCGCCATCAAGGTGCCGGTATTCCCCTTCCATACCTGGTTGCCCGATGCCCACGTCGAGGCCCCCACGCCGATCAGCATGATCCTGGCCGGCGTGCTGTTGAAGATGGGCGCCTATGGTCTGTTCCGCATCAGCTATCCGATCCTGCCGGCGGCGGGTGAGCTGTTCGCTTACGGATTAGCGCTGCTCGGTGTGATCAACATCATCTACGGCGCGTTGTGTGCCATGGCCCAGACCGACTTCAAGCGGTTGGTGGCCTACAGCTCGATCAGTCACATGGGCTATGTGTTGCTGGGGTTGGCGATCATGACCAACGCCGGTTTCCAGGGTGCGATGTTCCAGGTGATTGCTCACGGCATTTCCGCTCCGATGTGCTTCTTCCTGGTCGGCGTCATTTACGACCGAGCCCATCACCGCGACATCAATCGTTTCGGCGGGCTTTGGCTTTCGATGCCGGTCTACGGCTCGTTGGCCACGGTGGGGTTCTTCGCCTCGCTGGGCCTGCCCGGTTTGTGCGGGTTCATTGGTGAGTTCTGGGTGCTGGTGGCCACCTTCTCGGCCCCGTTCATCTGGGCCAAGCCGATCGCGGTCGTGGCCGCCTTTGGCGTCGTGCTCACCGCCGGCTATGTCCTGTGGATGATTCAGCGGGTTTACCTGGGCAAGCAGCGGCCCGAGCACGCCGGCTTCCCGGAGATCACCGCTCGCGAGGTGTTCATCCTGACTCCCTTTGCGATCCTGGCTCTCGCGCTGGGCATCCTGCCCGAGCAGACCTTATTCCGATTCATGGACGGAACACTGGCTCAGATTACCGGTCTGTTCAACCAGGGGGCGGAGTTGATGGTGCTGCTCGGAGGATGAGTTCTTCGATCATCGCGGTCGTGCATCGGAGTACTCACGGCGGAAGTTCGGCCGTCCTGCCGCGGCGGCATGGGAAAGTCAAGATTGAATATGACTCTTGCAATCGCTGAAATTTGGGTTCCCACCGGCCGGGAGTTGAGCCTCTTCGGCCCTGAACTAGGCCTGGTGGCGACGATTGTGGCCGTCCTGGCGGTTACCATGGTCACCGGCCGCAGCGCTCAGATCACCGCGG
>CAYVVX010000194.1:0-3134 GCA_964455315.1 uncultured Planctomycetales bacterium
GCGACCGCCGGAGAACTCCAGCGAGATCCACACGTTGTCATCGATCTCGAGCCCCGGGTTGACCCGCGCGGATCGTGCACAGATGCGCGTCGGCGACGACTGCATCAGCCAGCAGGTGAGATCCAGGTTGTGCACCGCGGTGTCGAGCACGCCCATGGCCCACGAGGGGTTGTTCAGATGCAGGGGGGACAGCCGGGAGGAACTGATCGCCCGCAACTCGCCGATGCGCCCGGCGGCAACCACTTCCCGGGCATCGAGAAAGGCGGGATCGAAGCGTTCGCAGTGATCCACCATCACGATGCGGTCGAGGCGCTGCGCGGCCGCGACGATCGCCGCGGCATCCTCATCGGTGTCGGCCAGCGGCTTTTCGAGCAGGACGTGCTTGCCGGCGCGAAGCGCCGCCTCGCAGTGTTCGCGATGGACGCCCGAGGGGCTGGTGATCAGGACGGCGTCGATGCCGTCATCTTCCAAAATGTGCTGATAGGTCTCCGCGGCCTGAACACCGTGTCGGCGAGCGGCCTCGCGGGCCTGCTCGAGGTCGCGACGGTAGATCCAGCGCACCTCAACCAGGCCGATCCGACGTGCCGCTTCGAGAAGAAACTCCCCATGCACGCCGAACCCGATGATGCCCACCATCAACGACATGAGCTCGTGCTTTCAAATGACAAGGGCAGGGCGGTCCCGGAGAAGCCCAGCGCGACTCTCCGGAACCGCACCCGCTCAAACTACTTCGAAATCCTGATACGCCCGTCGGCCCGATACCTGCGGCCACCTCATTCCAGGGCGAACAGGCACGCGTCCAGCCTGCCGGCCAGGGCCCGAACCTCGGAGCGACATGCATCGGACGACCGCTTTTCCTTCAGCAGGTCGCCGATCAGCCGGGCGATGGGACCTGCGTCCTCCGGGGTCATGCCCCGTCGGGTCAGTTCCTGGACGCCGAGGCGCAGGCCGCCCCGGCCCCAGCGTTCCGGCAGGGTGGTGGGGCCCACGATGATGCCGGCCTCTTCGAGCCGATGAGCCTGCTCCGAGCTGCGTCCGAAGGCCCGCGTCGCCAGCAGCACGGTGTGCGACTGCGTATGGACCCCGGCATGGCCGACGACATCCAGTCCCTCCTGGATAATCGCCGCGGCCAGCGCCTGGGCATTGCGAACCACGGCGTCGGCATGTGCCTCACCGAACCGGGACCACTCCAGGCAGGCGGCGCCGAATGCGGGGATCCGGTGAAGATGGTGGTTGGTGACCAGTGCCGGGTAGATGGCTTCGCCGATCCGCTGGGCCAGCTTCAGGTCATTGGTGAGCAGCAAACCGCCCTGAGGTCCGCCGAAGGTCTTGTGTGTGCTCGCGGTGACCACATGGGCGCCTTCCTCCAGGGGCTTCTGGAACCGCCCGCCCGCGATCAGCCCCAGCACATGGCTGGCGTCGTACAGCAGGGTACAGTCTTCGAGCTGGTCGACGAAGCCGCGGATGTCAGCCACCGGATGCGGGAAAAGAAAGCTCGAAGAGCCCAGGATCACCACCCGCGGCCGCTCCCGGAGAATCAGTTCGCCGCAGCGGCGAATGTCCAGGTTGTAGGTCTCGGCATCGAACGGCAGTGGCAGTACCCGCAGGTCGATCAGCGCGGCGACTGCGAGCTTTTCGGCGAGCCGATGCCCGCCGGCAACCGAATCAAGCTCCAGCACCGTATCGCCGGGTCGGCACAGGCCCAGCAGCACCGCTTCGCCGGCCACGTGCCCGGAAAGCGGGCGAAGGTCCGCGTGGTCGGCATGGAACAGGTGCCTGGAAAGCTCCAGGACGTGCTGCTCAAGGGGCACGATATGGCGGTTGCCGAGGTACTTACGCGCCCCGGGGTCGATCCCCTTGTAATCGGCGTAGCGGTGGCTGAGATCGTTGTGCGACAGCCGGGCGACAGCCGGGCTGGTGATGTTCTCGGAGGCGATGAGATTGAGGCATTCCCGCCGGTAGCCGTCATGGGCATGAAGCATCTTCTCGATGCGCTGCAGCCCGGCGGATTCGATATCGGACAGTCGGGGTGGCGGCACGATTCTGCTCGCGAGATCCTGAGAACCCGGGGGGGATTCTAGAGCAGCCCGGGCCGGGGCGGAAGCCCGTTGGGTGGCTTTGGCGCGAAAGGTCATGACCTGCTCCCTTGCGTCTGCGCCGCGGCGGAGAAACCATCGGGTGTTTCGGCCGGTCCGGGGCGGGAACGCACCTTCCAAGAAACCGCGAATTCATCCTACTTGAACGTTGTAGGTTTTTCAATCCCGGGATTTCGGTCAGGCCTGCTGAAAGGGGAATTCAGGATCAGCCTGGGGTGGGGTTCCTCAGGACTGGGGCGGTGGGGCGGTGGACTGGCGCACCACCAGTGTGCCCTTGAACTCCAGGCTGAGGACCTCGGGAGGCATCTTCTGGGTCGAAAGCATCTCCACCAGTTTGTCACCGGCCACCTCGCCCACCCGGCCGGTCGGCAACTGGACAGTGGTCAGTGGAGGGGTCGCGAACTCCGCAGGGGAGGAATCATCGACGCCGGTGATGGACAACTGGTCAGGGATCCGGCGGCCGATCTCGTGGGCGCCGCGCATGGCCCCGATGGCCACGCTGTCATCGAACGCGACCACCGCGGTCAGGTCCGGTCGCCGCCGGAGGAGTCGCTGGATGGCCTCGTAACCGTTCCGCCAGGAGTCGAATCCACCCAGGGGCTCGGCGTACTCGAAGCCGTCTTCGTCGGAGGGCAATCCCGCACCGGACACGGCGATACGATACCCGGCCACACGCGAATCGTTGCCCGGATCGGTCTGGGGGCCCAGCAGCATGCCGATGCGTCGATGACCCAGTTCGAGCAGATGCTTCGTGGCGATCAGGCCGCTGTGCACGTGATCGAACATGATCGAGGAGATCCAGGGCCACTGGGATTTCCGGTTGATGAGCATCACCGGCATGCCGATCTCGCGCAGCAGCTCAGCCAGCTGCTGGGGCAGTTCGAGGCGGCTGCCCGCGATGACCAGGCCCTCGACCCGATTGGAACGCATGTGATTGATGCGCAGGGTCAGCTTGGCGGGTTCTTCCTCCACCGAGTTGATCAGGAATCCGAAGTTGTTGCGCTCCAGGCTGCTTTCGAGGCCGTGGATCACCTGGCC
>CAYVVX010000194.1:3144-8421 GCA_964455315.1 uncultured Planctomycetales bacterium
GATCTGGTTGGAACGGCCCCTTCTGAGGGACCGGGCGTGGAGGTCGGGAGCATAGTTGAGCTGCCTGGCGACCCGCCAGATCTTGTCCTGGGTCTGCTTGCTGATGCCGAAAGGGCCGGCTTTTCCAGTAAGCACCTTCGAGACGGTGGTCACCGAAACGCCGGCTTCGCGGCTGATGTCCGCCAGGGTCACACCCGTGCTCACGCCCATGTCCTCGGGTACTGCAGCTGTCGCGGCGGGCACCGGTGCCTGTCGCCATGACGGAACACGACCGGAACGCGCTGGGAAACATGACGAAATCCCAGCGGGTATCATAACACGTCCTCGGCAGTGAAGCATGAAAGGCGGTAACCTGACCCTGCCTCCGGTCCCGTCCAGGCGGGGCTGACATCTGTTTTTCCGAGAGTTTAACGTTGTAGTTCAGGCGGGGGACTGCTATAAGGAATCCGCAGCGGAAGGCCGGTCGGATCGGATGAACGTCACCGTCCGGGTCCCGGCGCCTGCAGCGCCTGTCTGGCGGTCTCGTCTTTGCCGGTCGGCGGGACTAGATTGAGTTCCGCGCAGCAGGTGGACTTGTCAACGCCCCCCGGAGGAGTCGCGATGCCGGAACCGCACCTGCGGTTGGTCGACGGAATCGTCATCGCCAGCTACTTCCTGGCATTGCTGGTCATCGGACTCTACTACCGCCGCTTTGCCGGCCGGAGCATGGAGGACTACTTCCTCTCCGGACGCCGCAACAGCGGCTGGGCCAATGGTGTGTCCTATGCGGCCGCGATGATGAATGCCGACGTCGCCCCGACCTACAGTGGGCTGACCGTGGCGACAGGATTGTTCATCTGCTGGTGGTACCTCAGCCGGTTCGGGCCGGCGCTGTTCGTGGGAGCCATTCTCTTCGCCGTTTTCTGGCGGCGGCTCAATCTCTTCACCACGCCGGAGTTCTACGAGCTGCGCTTTGGGGGCCTGGCCAGCAGCGTGATCCGCACCTGGATCGCGCTGCGCTCCAGCCTGATCGCCATGGTCGCCTGGACCGGCACCGGGCTGCTGGCGATGCACAAGATCGCGGCCCCGGTGCTGGGCATCCGGGACACCACCGTTTTCGGAATGGAAGTCGAGGGCAAGACCGTCACCATCGGGCTGGTGGTGCCGATGGTGCTCATTTATGCCGGCTTCGCGGGCTTCTCGGGAGTGGTCGCCACGGCGGGACTGCAGAGCCTGATCATGTTCATCGGCAGCGCCATGCTCTGCGGCATCGTGCTGTTCTCCATGGGAGGCCCCGCCGAGCTGGCCTCCCGGCTGGTGGCGATCACCGGAGCCGAGACCGTTTCCGCGTTTCCACCGGTACATCATGACGTGTTTCCCGCGGCCGCGGCCATCTGCTGGTTGATCGGCACCACCATCGGCTACGGCGGCGACACGGCCCCGCTGGGCGGCGCCATGGAGGGCCAGTGCCTTCAGTCCAGCCGGAATACCCGCGAGGCGTCCAAGATGTACGTCGTCGCGGAGGTGACCCTGTTCGTGCTGCTTCTGCTGGTCACGCTGCCGTCCCTGGCGGCCATCGTGGATTGGCCGGAGCTTCGCGCGGGAAGTGTCGATCGCGAGCAGGCTTACGGCCTGCTGATGGCCAGGTACCTGCCTCCCGGGATGCTCGGGCTGCTGGCGGTCGTCATGCTCGCCGCGGTCATGTCCACCATCGCGAGCAACCTGATCTTCGGCGGACAGGTGCTGGTCAACGATGTCTACAAGCGGTATCTGGCTCCGGCGAAGACCGACCGCCACTACCTCTGGGCCGGGCGGCTGGGAGCGATCATCATCCTCGCTCTGGCTTTGATGGTCGCCTACAACGTGGACCTGATCTTCGACGTGGCCGTCTTCATGGTCGGCGCCGCGGTCGCGGAAATGCCCGCCAACTGGGCCCAGTGGTGGTGGTGGCGATTCAATCGGTGGGGCCGGCTGGCCGCATCATTCGGCGGCATGCTGCTGCCGGCGCTGATCTGGTTTGTGCTGCCCACGCGGGACTGGGCGTGGTGGGATCGGACCTACCTGGCGTTGCTGGCGAATACCGTGCTCTGGATCGTTGTCACGCTGGTCACGCCGCCGGACTCACCGCAGGTGCTCGACCGCTTCTACCGGCGGGCCCTGCCGCTGGGTTTCTGGGGCCAGGTCCGCGGGCGGTGCGAGGCGGTGCTGGGCGGCGGCACGAACGGCGAGCGCCGCACCGGCGGCATCGGTCTGATCGCCGCCGGTCTGCTGCTGGCATTGCTGGGCAGCGGTTCGGTCATGCTGCTCACCGTGGGTGTTTCCCAGTTGATGGTGGCTCACCACGCCGCCGCCGCCGCCACGATCGCAGGGGGCCTGCTGGGCGGGTTCATCTTCCTGCGGATCTACGGCAGGTACCTGGACCGGCTGGACCGATGGGCACCGGTAGAAGCGCTGCCGGCCGCATTGACGACTCCAGGAATCGAAGCTTCGGAGTTGACCGGTGCTGCGGGGGGCGGGACAGCGGCCACCGGGCTTGTTTCGGCCGACGCAACCCGGACCCCGTTCACATCGGCACCGGATCCTTCCGGTTCTGTTCCGGTGCCGACCGGCATCGTCGTGGCCGTCGCGACCGCGGGCTTCGGTTTGGTGATCACCCTGCTCGGACTCGTCGGCACCCGCGGGCGGGATCTGGCGTACAATCTCCTTGGCGGTGGGGCGTTCTTCGTGGCCGCGCTGATCGTCTTCATCTTGAGCCGCGGCCCTGCGGTCCCCGCGCGGCAGCCAACGGAGCCTGTCAAGCATGACCTGTCTGGCCGGGATTGATGTCGGGACCGGCAGCGTGAAGGCCGGACTGTTCGACGCCGAAAGGGGTGCGTGGGTCGGCTTCGCCTCCCGCGCCATCGAGACCCGCCGTGAGGGCGATCGCGCCGAGCAGGACGCACGCGACTACTGGACCGCCGCTGATCTGGCCATGCGGGAACTGGCCCATCGTTGCCCGACGGAACTCCACCGGGTTCGGGCACTCAGCGTCACCGGCCAGATGCGGGCCATGGTGCTGGTCGGGGATGACGGCGCGCCGCTGGCTCCGGTCATGACCCTGCACGACCTTAGAGCCCGGCGGGAAGCCGACGAATGCATCGCCGAATTCGGTCTCGCGGCCATTCATGGCATCACCGGCCAACGGCTCGATGCGGCCAGCTGCCCGGCCAAACTCCTTTGGCTGGCACGGCATCAGGCGGACGTGATCAAACAGGCTCGGGCCATTCTTGCCCCCAAGGATTACCTGCGCTACCGGCTGGTCGGCCGAACGGCGACTGATCCCATCGACGCCGCCGGCTGGCTGATGTATGACCTGCGGACGGGGCGGTGGCACGAGGACCTGTGCCGCTTCTCCGGAATTGACCCGGATCGGCTGCCCCGGATCGAGCCAGCCTGCGGTATCGCGGGCCCCTTGCTGCCGGAGGTTGCCGAAGCCTGGCAACTTCCCGCGGAGGTGGTCGTGGCGGTCGGAGGAGGCGACGACATTGCCGCCTCCGGGTGCGGTGCGGTGGCCCCCGGCGATGTTTACGAGCACCTCGGCAGCACCGGATCGATCTTCGCGGTCACGGATCGTCCCGTGTTCGATCCTCTGCATATCCTGGAATGTTATCCCAGCGAGCGGCCCGGGATGTTCTGGCTGGGCGGCTCCTGCAACGGGGCCGGTGCGGCGATCCAGGACGGCCTTGCGAAATCCTGCCTGGCGGCTTCGGGCGGCATTCAGTGGGAACAGGTCCGCTCGGCCCTGGCCGGCTGGGACGCCGCTGCCCCGGACAGGCGCCCGCTGTATCTGCCCTACGCGATGGGTGAACGCTGCCCGGTCTGGGATGCGTCGCTTCGGGGGGCCTGGATCAACCTGGCCGCCGAGCACTCTCCTGCGGACCTGGCGGTCGCGGTGCATGAGGGGCCGGCGCTGCTGCTGGGCTGGATGGTGGCCGAGTTACGGCGGCTCGGCGTGGAGATCCGGAGGATCTTCTCGGCCGGCAAGGCCGGGGAGGTCGCCTACTATGGACGCATGCGGGCGACCATCTACGGCCAGCCGGTGGAACGACTCGACACGCCGGATGCAGCCTTGTTCGGCGCGGTGCTCATTGCGGGCGTGGCGGCCGGGGTGATCCCGGGCGTTTCCGAGGGTGTGGTCCGCTGGTCGCGCCGGCGGTGGATCGCCGAACCGGACGCCGCCCTGATCGGCGGATACGCCCATCGGCTGGCCCAGTTCCGATCCTGGACCGCGCTGATGAGCGGGCACATGGCCCATCCCGCGTGAACGCCCGAGGCTCGGATGCTCGTTCACCGGTCGCGCACCATTCGCGCCGGTCGGCCAGGTCCTGCAGATCTCGGGCGACGCTTCCACCGAAACCCTTGCGCACGAACAGGGCCAGGTTGACGCTGTTGGTGACGCCCGGCTTCGATGATGAAGCAATCCTGGTGAATCAGCCGGTCACCATCTGCACCTGCGGAACGTTCGTGCAGGGGGATGTCTTCATCGGCAGAGATGGACCCCGAACCATCGGCTGATGTCAGGCTTGCGAATTCGGCGTGCCTTGCATCAGCGGCGATGCCGGTCATGAAGCTCTCGCAACGGCGCTTCGCCCCTGACGAATACCAGTGAGTCGCGTTGTTCAGAGGCTCCGCCTGGCTTTCTTCTCTGCGTTGAGGAGTTCATGGCGCTCTTCGAAACCTCCTCCTTCGCAACAGTTGTTCAGGGGATGCAGGCAGGATCGACGGGGATATCTGCGCCGCTCAGGCAGCCGCGGAAGATCATGAAATCCTGAGCGTCCACGTCGCTGTCGCCATCCAGCCGGGCAGGTGTGCAGGCGGGGTCGGTCAGCGCCGCGCCCGGGCCGGTCAGGCAGGACTGGAACAGGCCGAAGTCCACCTGATCCACGTCGCCGTCACCGTCGAAATCGACCCTGACCGTGATGCGCGGGAGGACTTCGATATAAGCATTCGCCGTGCGCGTCATCGGACCGGTCGGGCCGCCGGCGACCAGCGTCACCGAATGCAGGCCGGCCTGCGTGTAGGTGTGCGCCGGTTCCTGATCGTGGGCAGGCAGCGTGCCATCTCCGAACGTCCACGTCCAGGTATTCGGCGCGTTGGTCGACAAGTCCGCGAACTGCACGGTCAGAGGGGCTCGGCCTTCGATCGGCGTCGCGAGAAACGCCGCCTGGGGCGTACCCGGTGATTCGATCACCTCGAACTCCGGGATGCGGGCGAAGGGATCATTCTTGGGGCCGGGGTCGGTCACGACGAGCCGCACAT
>CAYVVX010000195.1:0-4677 GCA_964455315.1 uncultured Planctomycetales bacterium
GTGGCGGCTACAGGCCGTGAGCCCTTCGGGGCCAATGAGCGGAACGGCCCGCGGGGGTCGCGCCCAGGCGATCTCCCTCCGGTTGACAACCCGAACGATCACCTCTTGAATACGCGTGGAGACAACCTGAGAGCCGCACCGGAATGATGTCGCATGAAGTGGACCCTCGCCAGTACCCTGGCCGCGCTGCTGGCCTGGTCGCTGATCGCCCATCGCCTGATCCCGCAACGGTCGGACCGCGGGCACACCGTCCTCACCTGGATCAGTGATGACAATCCCACCCGGCGGGACCAGGTCAACCTGTTCAACGAACTGCATCGCGACCAGGGCGTCGAGGTCCGCCTCGACCCCGCGAACATCGGGGTGGAGAAGGTGATCGTGCAGTGCATCGGGGGCGTCGGACCGGACGTCTTTGACGTCTACAACCGCGATCAGCTTCAGGACTATGCCCGCACCGGCGTGCTGCTGCCGCTGGATGAGTTCGCCGCCGCCGGCGGCTTCTCGCCGGAAGCGACCTGGCCTCAGATGCGCCGCGAGATCTGCCTGAAGCTGTTCGATCCCGACACCGGTGAGAGCCCCGAGATCCAGTTTTCCTTCCCCTGCAACGTGGAAGCCCCGGTCATGTACTACAACCGGCGGGCATTCGATGACGCCGGAGAGCCCTATCCGACCGATGACTGGACCTGGGAAGAGTTCCTGATCAAGGCCGAACGCCTGGTGCGCCGCGATGCCCGCGGCCGCGTCCTCCGTTACGCCGTCGCCACCTACGAATCGTGGGAAACCGTGGAGCTGATCTGGCAGTTCGGCGGCAGCATCTACCATCCCACCGGCACCTTCTGCACCGCGGACAGCCCCGAGGCCGTCGAGGCGGTTACCTTTCTGCGGCGCATGCTGGACAGCGACGTGATGCCCTCCATCGCCAGCCAGGGCGGCTGGGGGGGAAACATGCTCGACCTGTTCGCCCAGGAGAGCGTGGCCATGATCCGCGCGGGCCGCTGGGGGATGATCACCTTCCGCCGCAAGCCCGTGCTCAAGGGCCACATCGGCGCGGTGCAGATGCCCGGGCAGCGCGAGCGGGTGGTCATCTGCGCGTCGCGAAGCTGCGGCATCAACCGCAACAGCCCCAACCGGGAAGCCGCCCTGAAATTCCTGCAGTTCCTCGCCTCCGAGCCCTACAGCGACTACATGCTGGCCTGTGCTGACGCCCTGCCCCCGCTCGAAAGCGCCACCCGGAGCGAGAAGTTTCTCCACGACCCCGAGCATCCCGAGGAGGACTTCAACGCCGAGTTCGCTGAAGCTGTGCACCGCGGCCGGAACCTCGAGCGATGCCCGTTCGTACAGCCCTCCCGCGTGGTTCGCGTGTTCAATCGCTACCTGGCGCTGCTCGGCGCCGGTTCGATCACGCCGGAGCAGTTCTGCCGCCGGCTGACCGACGAGATCAACAATGACATGCGCACCAACCTGGGGCGCTACCCCTCGATGCGGGCGGAATTCCGGCACCTCACCGGGCGCGACTTCGACCCGGGCGACTTTCCCCCGGCGGACCTGAAGGGGAACACGTGAGCGAAGCCGACATCCCAGGACTTCGAGGCCGCGGCGACTCCAGGTGGGCGCTGCTCTTCCTGGCCCCCAACCTGGCGGGCTTCCTCATCTTCGTCGCCCTACCGGTCGGCTTCAGCCTGGTCATGGCCTTCACCAACTGGGACCTGATCGAGCGGGCCCCCTTCCAGTTCGTCGGGCTCGACAACTTCCGCCGCATGCTCTTCGATCGCGGCAGCAACGAGTTCCGCGAGTTCTGGAAATTCCTGGTCAACACGCTCTACCTGATGCTCGGGCTGCCTGTATCCGTGGCCGGCTCCCTGTTCCTCGCGGTGCTGCTCAGTGAACCGCTGCGCTGCGGCAGTCCCAGGGCCCGCCTGCTGCTCCTGTCCGGCGCTGCCCTGGTCGCGGGCGGCGGGGTGGTGGTCTGCACCCTCGCGGGCGGCGCGACCGTGGGGTTGATCCTGGCCATCACCGGCGGCACGGCCATGATCGCCATTGCGTTCAACCGCGTAGGGCTGCGGACGCTGTTCTACCTGCCCTTCTTCACCACCGGCGTCGCCCAGTACATCCTCTGGAAACTGATGTTCCGCCCCGACATCGGCCCCATCAACAACGTCATTCGCGCTGTCGCCGACGCCGGTGGCGCGCTCTTCGACGGGGTCGGCAAGCTGCTCGGACGCGGGTGGGGCCTGGGCGCCATCGCCGAATGGTTTCATGCCGTGGCCGCGTCGCCGCCGGAATGGCTGGGCAGCACCGCCAACCTGCTGATGCTCGACCCGCAGACGGGCCTGCCCGGCGGCGGTGAATTCGGGCTCGGCGCCCGCGACGCCATCGTCATCATGGGCGTCTGGGCGACCGTCGGCGGCAACAACCTGCTGCTCTACCTCGCCGGGCTGGCCAACGTGCCCCAGGATCTCTACGAAGCGGCCATGATCGACGGCGCCGGGCGCTGGCGGACCTTCTGGAGCGTCTCCTGGCCGCAACTCGCTCCGACCACGTTCTTCATCGTGATCATGAGCATCATCGGCGGCCTGCAGGGCGGCTTCGAACAGGCCCGGGTGATGACCGAAGGCCGCCCCGCCGACACCACCGTGACGCTGGGCTACTACATCTACAACCAGGCGTTCCAGGAGTTCCAGCTCGGCTACGCCTCGGCGGTATCGTGGATTCTGTTCCTGATGATCTTCGCGGTGACACTGGTGAACTGGCGGTACGGGTCGCGGACGCTGAACGCATGAACGTGGAAATGCCCGAAACGGGAACCACAAGCCCGCCCTCAAGAGAGAGCCGCGCGCCGGCCACCGCCGAGCCCCTGCGCCTGGAGGATCTGCCTGCCCACAGCGGGGCCGTGATCGGCAGATCCCCGGGCTTGAACGCGCTCCGCGCCGTGTTGCTTATCCTGCTGGCGTCGACCATGACCGTCCCGTTTGTATGGATGGTCCTGGCCAGCTTCAAGAGCTTCTCCGAAGTGGACAGTCCCAGGTTCCTGCCCACCGAGTGGACCTTCCGCAACTATCCCATCGTCCTGGGGCACGAGCCCGATGCCCGCGGCAAGATCGTCCCCATCCACTTCGGGCGCTGGTACTTCAACAGCCTCTTCGTCGCCGCGTGGGTGACCTGGCTCCAGGTGGTCACCAGCGCCATGGCCGCCTACGCCTTCGCCCGACTGAAATGGCGCGGGCGCGACGCAGTCTTCCTGCTCTACTTGGGCACCATGATGATTCCCGGCCTGGTGCTGATGATTCCCAACTACGCCCTGATGTGGAAGCTCAAGATGCTCGACTCCTACGTCGGACTGATCGCTCCGGCCGCGTTCAGCGCCTTCGGTACCTTCCTGCTGCGACAGTTCATGCTGTCCATCCCCACCAGCCTTGACGAGGCCGCCGAGATCGACGGGGCCAGCCGCTGGCGGATCTTCACCGACGTGATCCTGCCGCTGGCCCGGCCGGGCATCATCGTGTTGGCCATCTTCACCTTCCTGGGCAACTACGCGTCCTTCTTCTGGCCGCTGATCCTGGTCACCAGCGACCACCTGCGGACGCTGCCCATCGGTATGCTCTACTTCGACAGCCCCGCGGGCGCCGGGTACGGACGGCAGACCGAACTGATGATGGCCGCGGCGGTGATGAACCTGGTGCCCCTCATCGTGCTGTTCGTGATCCTGCAGAAATACCTGGTCCGGGGCATCCAGTTGGGGGCGGTGAAGGGGTGAGAGTGCATTGGCCGATGTGCTATAATCAGGTGCGTCCAAACTCTCGATTGTCAGGCCGTGGAGACAGGTGATCTCATGTCGCTTCCCGACACGTTGACGTCTCAGCCGCCGCCGCTTCATGTCGATTCAGACGGCGTGGCCCGGATCGCCGACACTCGGGTTACGCTGGACACGGTGGTGGCGGCCTACGAACAGGGTGCCAGTGCCGAGGAGATCGCGCAGGCCTACGACAGCCTGTCGCTGGCGGACGTGCACGCGGTCATCAGCCACTATCTGCGTCATCGTTCTGAGGTCGAGAGCTACCTGTCCGAGCGCGCTGACGCGGCCGAAGCCGTCCGGCAGGAGGTCATGGCACGCCGACCGCAGGGGGACATCCGCAGCAGACTCGAAGCCCGTTCGAAGGAGCGGAGACCGGGCTGATGCTCCGATTTCTCGCGGACGAGAACCTTCATGGGGCAATCGTCCGAGGCCTCGTGCGCCGGAACAAGGATCTGGACATTCTGAGGACTCAGGATCTCGACCTGTCGGGCGCATCCGATGCCGAACTGCTTGAGTGGGCAGCCGCGCAGGATCGGATAATCATCACCCACGATGTGGCGACACTGACGCGCGAAGCCTGGGAGCGCGTGCGGAAGCAGCTCCCCGTGCCCGGTGTCATCCAAGTCAAGTCGGGGCTTGCTCACGCCCGGGTGATCGACGATCTGCTCCTGATGGCGGAGGCCAGCGTGCCGGATGAGTGGCAGGGACAGATCATCTTTCTGCCCCTGTGAAAGCTAGGGCGGTGAGGGCGTCCCCCGCAGGGAGGAAATGAATTCACGGGCCTCGCATCGGGGCAATCCCACCTCGATATTGAACCATCCCCCCAGTTCGCTCCAGATGGTCACCTCTCCGCCCAGCAGGATCACGATTCGGCGAACGATGGA
>CAYVVX010000195.1:4687-7844 GCA_964455315.1 uncultured Planctomycetales bacterium
GCGTGATGGCCGGGATCGCTGCGTGAGGCATCACCGCGCCAGAACGGCTCGCACGCCTGTTGAGCCTCCGCCTGCGAAAGCCGGCTGCCGGTGTTGCGAATGGTCAGCCGAAGCCGGCCGTCGTCGACGCGGGCGGCGATCTCGATTTCCCCGCCTGAGTCCGCGTAAGCCACCGCGTTGTCCAGCAGGTTGGTCAACACCAGCCCGAGAAGATCGGGATCGGTCTGGACCGCCAGGCCGGGAATCACGTCCCAGTGGACCACCAGCGGCTTGCGCTCGGCGGCCTCATCACACGGCTCCCAGCACTTTTTCAGCAGCGGTTCCACCTCCACCGGCGAGACATGCACCCCGATCTGCCCGCGATCCAGCCGGGCCAGCGCCAGCAGGTTCCCGGTCATGGTTTGCATCGCCCCGGCGATACCCAGGCACTCGCCCATCACCCGGCGGGATGCCTCCGGATCGCGCTCGCGCGACAAGGCTACCTCCAGCGTCGAGCGCAGGCCGGCCAGCGGCGTTCGCAACTCGTGGGCGACGTCGCCGGTGAAGGATCGCTCCCGCTCGATGGCCGATTGCAGTCGTCCGAGCAGGCGATTGGTGACCTCGACCACCGGGCCCAGTTCCGACGGGGCACCGGGCAAGGCCAGCCGGGCGGAGAGATGATCTGGACCGAGCGCCTCGATCTGTCCGGACAGGCGGCGCAGGGGCGCCAGCCCGCGGCGGACCACCAGCAGCAGCACGATGATGACGAGCACGATGACCATGAGGCCGATCAGCGCCAACAGCCGGCGGAGGTTGGCCAGTTCCGCATGGAGGCCCGCCGTCCCACGCGCGACCGTCACCACCACCTCGGAAGCCGTACCGGCGGATAGCACTTCCGAGGAACGCTCGTGCGCTTCGTGCTCCTCGTCCTCCGACTCGACCCGGGCCCGCGCCGCCACGATCGCCGCCCGGCCGGGACGGCCATCGGGAAGCTGCAGGGTCATCAACGTCCCTGAGGCACCCGGCCCGGCCGGCAATGCGAGATCCCGCCCGGCCAGCGACGGCGACCGCTCGATCACCTCGCCATCGGGCCGGCGGATCTGGAAATACTCCGGGTCCTGCTCCGAGGCGAACTCGGGCAGGGCCCGGTAGTCCAGTTCCGCTTCGAATGTGCCGTGCTCGAATTCCACCAGGGACGCCAGGAAACGGCCCCGGGCGATAAGCCCGTCGTCGAAGGCCTGGTGCAGGCGATCGCTCATCGTGCGATAGAGGATGGTTCCCCCCATCAGCACGACGGCGATGGTGCCCAGCGCCGCCCCCAGGATCACCCTGCCACGCATGGATCGGATCATGGATCAACACTCAACACGTAACCCTGCCCGCGGCGGGTGTGGATCAGCGGCGGCACATCCCCCGCTTCCAGCTTGCGGCGGAGGTAGCCGATGTAGACATCCACGACGTTGCTCTGGGCCGACGCGTGGAAGTCATAGACGTGCTCCCAGATGTCGGTGCGGCTGACCAGTTCGCCGGCCCGGACGGCGAGATACTCGAGCAGCGCGTACTCGCGCGCGGTCAGGTCGATGATCGCGTCACCACGGCGAACCTGGCGGGTGCTGGTGTCGATCTCCAAGTCGCCGATGCGAATCAGCGGACTCTTGGCGGCATACTTCCGCCGGACCAGGGCCCGCACCCGGGCCAGCAACTCGTCGAACCCGAACGGCTTGACCAGGTAGTCGTCGGCACCGGCGTTCAGGCCGAGGACGCGATCTTCCAGGGTGTCCCTGGCGGTCAGCACGATCACGTGGGCCTCACTGCCTCCGGCCCGCAGTTTCCGCAGCACCGTCAGCCCGTCCATCGACGGCAGCATCAGGTCGAGCACGATCACGTCGTACGCCGAGGACTCGGCATACCACAGCCCCTCCCGCCCGTCGCCGGTGGCGTCCACCGCGAAGCCCGCCTCGCGCAGCCCCTGGCTGACTGACTCGCGGATCGGTCCGTAGTCCTCGACGATCAGGACGCGCATCGCACCCCCGACAAAAACGTGAGCACCCCGCCCGGCTCGAAGGCAAGGCCGGGGCGCTCGCGCTTGCGCAGGGGACCGACCCACTCATTCTTCGCCGTCGTCATCGTCGCCGTCATGGTCATGACCATCGTGGTCATCGCCGTCGTCATCATGCCCCATGACCTTGCCGCCGGGGCTGATCTTGATCTCCTTGCCCTTTCCGTCCACGGTGCCCTTCACCTCATAGAATACCTCCGTGTGCCGCTCGTAGCGCACGTTGTCGGCATTCCCCAGCACGCTCGCGGCCGCGTCACGCACCGCCGCGGGCACGTCAGCCGCAGCGACCTTCTCTTCCATCTCCAGCAGAACGCCGTCCGCGGTCACCTCAGCCTCGACTTTGTTCCCGTCCACTTCCCAGGCGGCCTCATAGACCATAATGCCGTGCTCCTTTTCCGACTCGACCTCCAGGATGGGATGGTCGCCGGCCAGCTTGAGCAGGGCGGCCTTGGCCTTGACGGGAAGCTGATCGATGCTGATATCCGCGGCGTACACGGACAAACCGATCATCCCCACCACCGCGGTCATGGTCCCCATTACCGTGGTTTTCGTTCGTGACATGGCAAAACTCCTTTGTGCAGCAGGCCCTGAGCCGGGGCCCGGTCAACCCTGACCGTTTGTAAACCGCCGGCTTTCGCGGATGATTTTAGCGATCGGACATGAGAGGATAATGAGAGCGGGGAAAACCCAACAAATCCTCAGGAGTGGACGGCGGCACCGCCCGGACGCGCCCGAATCAGCGACACGAAAAAGACTTGTACATGGTCAGATGGTCAGTTAGTATCGTATCCTCAACTCGCCGGTCTCCGAGGTTTTTCACCTCATTGTGCATCGTGCTGTTTGAAGACTACACCGGTCGCGATCGCCTCGGGGAACCCGAATGAGGGACACCCCACCGCGCGGCGGATCACGACCGATCGGCGTTCTGTTTTCAGGAAGGAGGCGAATTCACGCGCAGCGCGCTTCGGGTGGACGGCGTCCAACCATCGGACAAGCCCGGGATAGGGTCATCATGGAGCGCTTTCATCCCGTGCCGGCCAGGGCGACGACCACCACGCCCGATGCATGAAACCAGAACCGCGCCACCCTTCCCGACAAGCCTGCGCGAATCGATAGACC
>CAYVVX010000195.1:7854-8413 GCA_964455315.1 uncultured Planctomycetales bacterium
GTCTCGGCCAATGGGTTGCGGTCTGTTCGGTCGGCGCGATGGGGCACGGTTGCGCGATCCAATCGAGAACCATGCAGTCAGTGACTGCACTATATGAGGAGCGCATCCATGAAAGCCCTTGTGAACAGGAGGCACCTGATTCCTTGTGCGGTGCTGGCTACGGCCGCCGCCGTCGCCCCAGCCGCCACCACCACCATTGATTTCGAGAATCTGGCCAACAACACCGTGGTGACCACGCAGTACGAGGGGGTCACCTTCTCCGCTCAGCCCCAGAGCTGTGCGGGCACACCCCCGGTGAACCTGATCATCCGGACACCCACAGGCGGAACTTCCTCGGGCACCAAGGGCCTGGGGATCACCACCGGCTGCCCCGATTTCAGCTCCGACTACATCCGCATCGTCTTTGATGAACTTCAGCAGGAGGTCACTTTCACCGTCGGCGACACGCCCGGAACCTACCAGGTCCGGGCCTACACCGCCGCGGGAGGAGTGGCCGTGGCCACCCAGAACATCGTCGTCGGTGGAGCCGGTTTCGTCGGCGTGCATCGGCTGGTGCGCG
>CAYVVX010000196.1:0-8403 GCA_964455315.1 uncultured Planctomycetales bacterium
GGGCGGAATCCCAGGGCCGGTCAGGCAACCGCTGAGCAGCAGCACATCCGTATTGTCCACGTCGCCGTCGCCATCCATGTCGGCGGGCTTGCTGACATTGATCTGGACGTCGTCGGTCGAGGACACGATGCCGTCGTAGGCGAACAGGCGCAGGACGTAGGTCCCGGCGACGCTGAAGGTGACGCCGGGATCTTCCACCCCGGGGTCGGAGAAGAGGACCGGCGCCGGCCCGCTGAGCCGGCTCCAGACCAGGGTCAGCGCGCCCGGCGGGTCGGGTAGGCCGTCGTCGGTGGCCGTCGCGGCCATGAGCGCGACACCCGATCGGAGGGAGATGATCTGGTCCGGGCCCGCGTTGACCTGCGGTGGCTGGTTGTTCGCGCGCACGTTGCGCCAGTTGGCGCCGCGGACCTCCATCGAGAGGCTGTAGACCTTGCCGTTGGTGGTGATGTAGAGCGTCCTGCCGTTGACGCCGCCGAAGGTGACGTTGGTGTTGAACTCGGGCACCGGCATCATGTCGAGCTGGGTCCCGGCCGGAGAGACCAGCCACAGGCCGCCGCGCCCGCAGAAGTAGAGGTTGCCGAACTCGTCGATGGACATGCCGTCGGGATCGGCGGTGTTGGCGGTGGCGGGGTTGAAAAACGTCGATCCGGCGCCCAGCCCGCCGCCGGGCAGAATGGGGTACGACCGCCACAGCTTGGTCGCGCTGTCGGCCACGTAGAGCGTCTGCCCGTCGTTGGAGGTAATGACGCCGTTGGGCGTGTTCATGTCCGTCACCACGGGGGTCACGGTGCCTCCCGGGGCGCGATGATAGACAAAGCGGGCGGCCGCGCCGCTGGTGGGAGAGGCGCTGAAGTAGATGTCGCCGGAGGCGGTCTGGCACAGGTCGTTGGGCAACTGCCACTCACCGTTGCCGGCGGCGAGCACCTGCAGATCCTCGGGTCCGGCGTCGCCGATGCGGAAACTCACGATGCGGTTGAGGTTGCCCTGGGCACAGAGCAAACGGCCGTCGAGCGAAAGAAACGTGCCGTTGATGCCCTGGCTGCTGTTCATCCACGGCGTCACCGTGGCGGGGGGGGTGAGCCGGAAGAGTTGATTGCTGGTCAGCGAGCTGAAGTACAGCCGAGCGGTGAACGGATCCCAGGTCGGCCCCTCGTAGAAGCCGCCGCCCGAGAACACCGGTACAAGCTGCGCACCGGGGGTGATCAACTGGGCCCGGGCCGTCAGCACCGGGCCAAGCAGCAGTGCGGCCATGCACATGCGCGGGAATCTGCCCGTCATTCCGCCTCCTCCCCGTGCGATCCCGCAGCCCGGTGCGACAGGGGCGGCTACTTCAACTCGACGTTCCAGTACGCATGGTCCAGGAACTGCCGCCAGGAGCGATACCGGTGGCTGGACAACTGCATGCTGATCACCGGCGAGCGGCGCGGCTTCTCCGGCACGGTGATGAGTTTCATGTTCGCCTGGTGCGGGGTTCGCCCGCCCTTCCGGACGTTGCACTTCATGCAGCAGCAGACCACGTTTTCCCAGGTGGTCCTGCCGTCCTGGCTGCGCGGCACGACGTGGTCGATGCTCAGCTCGCTGGTGGTGAACTTCTCACCGCAGTACTGACAGCGGTTCCCGTCGCGGGCGAAGATGTTCCGCCGGTTGAGCTTGACGCTCTTCTTGGGCAGGCGGTCGTAGAGCGTCAGCCGGATGATCTTGGGAACCACCAGGTCGAAGCGCACCGTCCGCACCCAGTCGTGCTCGTTGGTCTCGAAGCGATCCTTGAACGTGCTGACCTCCCGCCACGTGTCAAAATCATAGGCGAGGTACTGCCCGTCCTCGACATGAATCACCTCGGCGAGGTTTCGATACAGCAATGAGAAGGCCCGCCGGGCACTGGTCACCCGGATGGCCATGTAGTTCCGATTCAGGATGAGGACGTGAGACCCCAGGCCTGAGGAAGAATCAATCCCAAACGTGGAAACGGCTGTGGTCGGGAACGGAATACCCTCCCATCCTGCTGCCCCGCCGCGAAGCGGGACGCCGATAACGGCAAACATCACGCGATACGCAGACCCTGCTGCTGTCCGAAGAAGCGACCCCGCGCACCGCCAGTCGGCGCGGTGAAGGACCGGACGCCTCCCCAATGGATTATATCCGTGCGGGCACCCCGATCAATAGGGCGGCAGCGGGCCCTCGATGCCGTCGCCCGTGGATTGGTGAGGGAGAGGGGAGATAGGTGAGGTTCCGGGCAGCATCGGCTGGATCCGCGCAGCGCGGCAGCGCGCAATTCACCCGACACCTGGTGGGACAGGACGCCGTGGTGACCGTCAGCCTCGCGGGAGGCGTCAGACCTCCTCGATTTCCCTGGCCTTGCCGGAGACGAGCGTGTCGATCTGCTCCTCGAACTTCTTGGTCAGGTTCTGGATGTTCTCCTTGGCCCGCTCGGCATCGTCCTCGGAGACCAGGCTTTCCTTCTCCTCGCCGTCGATCTTCTTGTTCATGTCGCGGCGAATGTTGCGGACGGCGATCTTCTGGTTCTCGCCGAGCTTGCGAACCTGGGCGAGCATCTTCTGGCGACGCTCGCCGGACAGCGGCGGCACCGGCAGGCGGATCACCTTGCCGTCGCTCATCGGGGTGATGCCGATGTCCGAGCTCTGGATGGCCCGCTCGATCTCCTTCAGCACGCCGGGATCATACGGCTTGAGCAGGAGCAGGTTGCCCTCGGGCACCGAAATGCTGGCCAGCTCGCGAAGATCCATGGTCGAGCCGTAGGACTCCACGTTGACCTTGAGGTGCTCCACCAGGCCCGGCGACGCCCGGCCGGTCCGCACCGTGCGCAGCTCCTGGCGGAGATAGTCCACGGCCTTGTCCATCAGCTCTTCGCACTCGAACTCGATTTCATCAACAGGCATGTTTTGCTCGCTCCCAAACTATTGAGCCCGTATTCTAGGAAAAGCCCGGTGGGGGGGCAACCTGGTCCCCGACGGCCGCGGGATTGCACCGCCCCACGGGCGGGGATATGGTCCGGCGGAGGCGTTAACCCACGGAGGTGTCATGGTGTCGAACACAGGGCGCGAACTCCCGTCCGAGGCCTGCCGGATCGACGATCCCGCGTTCGGAGCCCCCCTCTGGCGGATCACCGGCGACCCGTCGATCAATCATAATCTCTATTTCCTGACCAGTTCGTTCACGCCCGACGAGAAGTCGGTGATCTTCGCGGGTTTCCGTGACGGGACCGCCAACTTCTACGCTGCCGGGTTTCCCGACGGGCCGATCCGGCAGTTGACCTCCGGGCCGGACGTCAACAGCTATTCGGGGGTCATCTCCGACGACGAGCGGCGGCTCTTCTACACCCGCGGAGCGCGGGTCATGGCGCTGGAACTGGACACGCTGGAAGACACCGTGCTGGCAGTGTACTCCGGTGGGAAGCTCGGAGAGGTTGACGTCTCGGCCGACGGAAAGTGGCTGGTCAGCGCCGTCCGGCTGCCCGACGGGCACGGCATCGCGGTCACCGCGACCGGCGGCGGCGGCGGAATCATCCATCGCCAGGCCCGCACCATCATCCATCCCCAGTTTCATCCCACCGATCCGGAGGTGATCGAGTACGCGGCCGACCCGGCCCCGCGGATGTTTCTCATCGGCCGAGACGGCTCCGATAACCGCTGCCTGTACGAGCACGGCAATGACGAGTTCCTGGTCCACGAGACCTGGCTGGGCGATACCGGCGACCTGGTGTTCACGGTCTGGCCCAGGTCGCTGCGGCGGTTCGAACTCGCGACCGGACGGATCAGCACCATCGCCGACTTCAACGCCTGGCACATCTGCCCGAATCGCGACGGCACGCGGATTCTCTGCGACACGAACTGCCCGGATCTCGGCATTCAGTGGATCGAGGTCGCCACGGGGCGCAGAACGCCGGTCTGCCAGTCCCGCAGCAGCAATCGCGGATCGCAATGGCCCAAGGGGCGGTACGCGCTGAAGGCCGACTTCGAAGCCGCCGCCAGAACGGGTTCGGGCAGCGTCGAGAACGAGCTGTCCTGGATGGAGATGAAGACGGACACGGTCTACGGGCCGCAGTGGACGCATCCGCACCCATCGCTGAGCCCGTCGGAGCGGTATGCGGTGTTCACCAGTGACGTGAGCGGCCATCCGCAGGTGTATGTGGTGGAAGTGCCTTGATGGCACAGGGTTAAGCGATGCCCACCGTTGCAGCCTCTGGGTTTCATCGGCTATGCTCTCAACCCTATGCTGGTGGTAGAAACCGCACGCGTGAGCAAAGACAAGCTTACCGTCGACCTCAGCGACGGCCGCACGATTTCGGCTCCGCTGGCGTGGTATCCGCGTCTGTTGCACGGAAGCCCGAGCGCGAGCGTCGCGACTGGCGCCTGATCGGGCGCGGGCAGGGCATTCACTGGAATGGTCTGGATGAAGACATCAGCGTGGAGGGGCTGCTGGCGGGGCGGGCATCCGGGGAAAGTCAGGCATCATTGAAGCGATGGCTGGAGTCCAGGACGGGCAAGTCGACTGCCCGGGCGGTCAAACGCCGCGGCAGGTAGCCATGCCGGTTCGCCCACTCCTGCCGCCCCGCCACAACGTCCGATAATGCATGTTATGTTGCGTTGGGTGTCGGGCGGGGCGAGCACATGCGGGTTCGGGCATTATCGGGCCTGTTGGGTTGCCGCCCTTCGAGTCGCCAGATCATGAATCCAGGACCACGGCCGCCAGATGCCCGCCGAAGCCCAGGGCCAGTTTCAGGATCGGTCCGGGTTGTAGCCCGAAGGCTTCCCGCGGGAAGATCAGGTCGCTCATTTCGGCATCCACCTCAAGCAGCGTCGTGTTGCCCGGCGACATCCGCTCCCGGCATGCCATCGCGGCCACGGCGAGTTCCACGCCGCCGGCGGCGCCGAGCAGATGCCCCAGCGAGCCCTTGAGTGAGACGATCGGAATTCGCCGGGCGGCGTCACCCAGCGCCAGCCGGAGCGCCCGGGCTTCGGCGAGGTCGTTGGCGGGCGTGCCCGTGCCGTGGGCGTGGATGCAGGCGAGTTGGTTCGGCCGGCATCCGGCCCGATCCAGGGCGAGCCGGATTACATGGGCCAGCGGCTCGCCGTCCTCGGACACCTGGGTCAGGCCGGCCGGGTCCGTGCCGCGGGCCCAGCCGCTGATCCGGCAGATCGGCGATTGATTGGGATGGGTTGCGGCTTCGAGACGGAGAATGCCCGCGCCTTCGCCGGCGACGAAACCGGCACGGGCGGCGTCAAACGGCCGGCAGGCGAAGCTTTCTCCGCGGTTTTCGTGGCGGGGGGCTAACACCCCCAGCCGCTCATAGCACGCCAGCCAGAGCGGGTGCAGCGACGCGTCGGCGCCGCCTGCGAAGGCGGCATCCGCGTCACCATCCTCGATCGCGGCGGCCGCGCGGCAGACCGCCAGGGTGCCGGTCGCGCAGGCGGCGACGGGGCCGGACAGGCGAGGATTTGCGATAGACCCTTCTAGACCTTCCAGGGTCTCATAAAAAGTATTAGGATTCTTATAGTGTGAATTCCCAAACGAATAACCAAGTGGGTCGAGCGTCTTGCTAGTACCAACATGATGGCAGATCCTTAAGTCTCCTAAAGTATCCTTAATATAATAAATAGAGCCTTCTGCTGCTAATTCCCGCAGGGCTTGGCGGGCCAGTCGCAGGGGGCGGCCGGGCTCCGTGTCGAAGCTCACCCCCGCCGCCGGGGCTCCCAGCCACCCGCGGCCGGCCATTCCGGGCAGGCCTTCGAGGGATCGCACCGCCCTGCCGCCGGAAATCAGGAAACGCCAGGTTGAAGCCGCATCCGCTCCACCCGGCGACACCACCCCCAAACCGGTGATCAGGATCTCGCGGCGCATGCCCCCGCCATCGAACGTGAAGGCATCATCGGCACCGCCGGCCGGTTCGGCTTCGGCGCCGGTGCCTCGTGCGACTCCTCCACCTCAAAGCCCAGATCGCGGACCATCTGCCGATCCACATCGGGCGAGCGCCCGTAGGTGGTGAGATAGTTGCCGATCAGGAAGCTGTCCGCGCCCGCCAGGAAGATCCAGCTTTGCAGGTCTCGGAGATTCAGCTCGCGCCCGCCGGCGATCTTGATCTCCTGCTGCGGCAGCAGGAAGCGGTAAATGGCGATGATCTTGAGGCATTCCATCGGTTCGAGCGGCTCGATTCCCTGCAGGGGTGTGCCGTCGATGGCGATGAGGAAGTTCAGCGGCACCACCGCGGGCTCCAGCTCGCGCAGCTCAAAGGCCAGGTCAAGCCGGTCGGTCCAGTCCTCGCCCATACCGAACAGGGCTCCGCTGCACACGCTGATGCCGGCTGATTTCAGGTGCCGCAGCGTGTTCAACCGCTCGTCGTAGCCGTGGGTCTTGATGATATTGGGGAAATGACGCCGGGAAGTCTGGAGGTTGTGGTTGTAACGCTGCACGCCGAGATCCTTGAGCCGCTTCGCCTGCCCCTCATCGAGGATGCCCAGGGACGCACAGGCCCGGATTCGTCCGCTGGCCCGGATGCGTCCGATGGACTGGCCCCAGTGCTCGATCTCGTCATCGGTGGGCCCCCAGCCGCTGTTGACGATGCCGAACGAATCGGCCCCATCCGCCGCCGCGGCCAGGGCGGCCTCGACGACTTCATCGCGCTGGAGGACGGTCAGACCGTTGACCGGCGTCTCGTAGTGGGCGGACTGGCTGCAGAAGGCACAGTCCTCGCTGCACTTGCCGACCTTGGCGGCGACGATGCTGCAGCAGCGCACCCGGGTGCCGACGAAATGCTCGCGGATGCGCGACGCCCCCTGGAACAGGTCGATGAGCAGATCGCGGGGGGTCTCCGCCAGCCGCTCGGCCTGACCGCGGGAGAGCCTGGTCCCGGTGATGACCTGGCGGGACAACGCGGCGATGGTTTGTGCGTTCATGGATTCATCCTTGAAGGAGAATGAGCCGCCCTGCCGCCGCGACATGGCACATCCACAGACGGGACCGGGCAGGACGCTCACGGACCGCCGCGCGTTCCGAAACGCGACGATGGGTCAACGCAGGTTGGACCGCTTGGCGGGCTTGAAAGCCACCACCAGGCATCCGACCACGAACGTGCCGCCGATGAGCCACTCGATGGCGATCGACGCCTCCTCGGGGGTACCCGCCGAGGGCAGATCGTACGCCTGCTGAGCGGTCGCCACGGCGGCGAGGCCGAGCCCGACAGCGAGCCCGACGATCCATTGCGTTGCCAACTTCATCCGAAGTCTCCAGGTAGCCACTTCAGCCGCGATGATACCCCCCGCCGCCGGGAGCGTAAAGCCGCACGCCCCGGCACGCGACCCCGCTAACAGGGTTTGTCTGCGGGCGCCCCGAGCTCCGCCGCCACCGGGCGGGCGAAGGTTCGGAACGCGGCCCGGGGCACGCACACGGTACTCCAGCGCGGCGAGCGGCGGCGGCAATGCGTTCGATAGTCGCAGAGCCGCGCCGCGTAGAACGCGAACCGACTGTCCCCGACCCGGAAGGGCTCCACGGCAGGCCATCGCTCAGGCGGGCCGTCAAGCAGGTAGGCGAAAACCAGCCGGGCCTCATATTCGTCGCCGAACACCTGCTCCCACCCGGAGAGCCCGTCGAGGTCGGCCTGCGTGACCCAGTTCTCCCAGTAGCGGCGCGAGCCGGCGGAGCCGTAGGGGAACTGCCGCCCTTTCAGATCGACCAGCCACTTGCGTCCGCGGGGCGGATGGACGACGAAGTCGAACGACTTGAGGCTGGCCCCGGCAAAGACCGACTGGGGCACCTCGTTGGCGGGAACGTAGGGCACCGCCAGCGACTGGAGGTAGGCCTCGAAGGCCCGCTCGTAATCGATGTCCGCTGGCTTCATGGCGACCCCACCCCCGGGCGTCTATTCAGGTCGGCGCAGCGCCTCCGCGAGGAATGTCGACTTCGCGACTTCGAGCTGTTCGCCGCTGGCCATGTCCTTGACGGTCAGGACGCCGCGCTCACGCAGCTCGTTGCCGACCACGACCACCCTGGCCGCCGACATCGAAGCTGCCTGCTTGAACTGCTTGCCCAGCGGTTGCCGCCGGTAGCTGAACTCCGCGGCATGCCCGCCCTGCCGCAGTGCCGCGGCCAGGGCCAGCACCTCCTCGAAGAGGCTCGCATCGGCGTCGGCGACGAAGTAGTCCACCCGTCGTGTACGGGCAGCCTCGACCGGCAGGCGGTTCAGCTCGGTCAGGAGGTCCTGAATCACCACGTCGCTGGTGCCGAAGCCGATGCCCGACATGGCCGGGCCGCCGAGCACCTCCAGCAGCTTGTCGTACCGTCCGCCGCCGCAGATGGCCCGCTGCAGGCCGCCCTTTCCGAAGCCCTCGAAGACCACGCCGGTGTAATAGGCCAGCCCGCGGACCACGCCCATGTCGAACGTGCAGTAGT
>CAYVVX010000197.1:0-8395 GCA_964455315.1 uncultured Planctomycetales bacterium
GTGCCGCGGGGTGAAGACGATGTCGCCGCACTTGGCGTCCATCCAGGTGAGCTGGGTGGTGTGGTCGCCGCAGACCATCAGCCCGTCGGTGTCCATGTGGATGTTGAAGCGCGTGCCGCGCTCGAAGGCCTCGATGATCCGCAGGCACGCCGGGGCCAGCGCCTCGCGCCAGGCGGTCTCGTCGCCGCCGGCCTCGCGGTAGCTCGCCGCCGCGTGGATGAACCACAGGCTGGCGTCCACGCTGTTGTAGTCGCGCCCGTCGCCGTAGTCGCTGAACCGGTTGGGGATCAGCCCGTCGCCCATAGCGGAGGCGAACACCTCCAGAACCTGTCGCGCCTCGGGCAGCCGCCCGGTCTCGATCAGCAGCCCCGGCAGCGCGATGAAGGTGTCCCGGCCCCAGTCGCCGAACCAGGGATAGCCGGCCAGGATGGTGGTCAGGTCCGCTCCCGAGGACCGGTGGCGGCGGACCACGAAGGCATCGGCGGCGCGGGTGAGGCGCTCCGCGATGGTGAGCCGGTCGATCGGCTCAGGCTTGGGCGGCGAAGCCACCGTCGCCGGCGGAGCGGCATCGGCGGGAGCGCGGAAATCCGCGGCGGCGACCAGCTCCAGCTCGATCGTGCCGTTGCCCTCGGCGCGATACCAGCCGGGGACGTACAGGTCCTCGCGGCAGTCGAGCCCGCGGGCGGCCTCCTCGCGGTAGTGAAATCCATACCACCAGTGCGGCTGCGCATCGAAGGGCACGTCCGCGCCCCTGCCGCCGCGCGACGCGCTGAGCCACAGCCGCGGCCCGGTCGCGAAGGCATCGAGCCCCAGCCACCCGTCGCGCGTGGTGGTCGCGTAGCCCGGATCGAACGCCCGGGTCACCGAGTGGAAGTCGCGCATGGCCACGAAGGGGGCCAGGTCGATGGAAAGGCGGGAGCCTTCCGGACCGGTCAGCCGGTAGCGCAGGATCACCTGGTCGCGGTCGTGGGCGAGGTGGATCTGCCTGGTGAGGCGCAGCAGCCCGGCGGTATAGGTGAACTCCGCGAAGGGATGCTCGGGATGGTTATGGCAACGGAAATCCACCTGATGGAGGTCACCGCGGGGGTGCAGGCTGCCCCCGAAATCGAACGCGGCCAGCTCGGTATGCTCGCCGTCGATGCCGATCCGTTCGAGCACGGAATGCAGCAGCAGCCAGCGCTCCAGCGGCGGTCGCGCCGCGGCCACCAGCAGCCCGTGGTAACGCCGGGTGGGCACGCCGATGGCGGTTCCCGAGGAGAAGCCGCCGCGCCCGTTGGTCAGCAGCCACTCGCGGCCGATCTGCCGGTCGAACTGGCCGTCGAAGGCGATCCGCGGGCGGGTCTGGCTGGAGGCGATGGTGTCGGTTGTGCTGCTCACGATCGGAGTCTCCTCATGCCTGCCTTGATGCCCTGCATAAGCCACCCGGAAGGGGTCGATCCGGAAATGAGACCGCAGCCCGAACCGCGCGCTCACCCCCCTGTCAGTTGACCCGGGAATCCCGCTCAGGATTCCCCGGACTCGTCCGCCGCCTGCTCGCGAAACAGCAACATGCTGGCCGTATGACCGTGAATGAAGTTCGTTCCCCCGATCGGTCCGAGTTCGCCGGCCGCGAAGAAGCCGCTCAGGGGCACCTCTCCGCAGAGTTGCTGGAACACGCCGGCGTCGTGATGGGGCTGGTCCCACATGCGCTGCCCCCGGCCGTTGCAGGAAAACAGCAGGGCCCCGACCGGGGAGGCTTCACCGCCATGTCCGGCGAGCATGGCCTTGAGATCCTCATCGGCGGAGTCGCTGTCGCGGACATGGAACTGGATGGTGGCACCGACGCGGGCGTCGTCGCCGATCATGAGTGCGCCGCCCTGGGGATCGAAGCCCATCAGGTTGCGGATCAGGAAGTCGCCGCGCTGGAACTGTTCCTGGTACTCGTTGATGACCCGCCCGACGAACAGCGCCTGGCGGGCGAGCTGCTCCTCTTCCGGGGGCAGGCTGGAGATTACGCGGCGCAGTTGTTCCAGCGCCGGCTTGCCGCCCAGCTCGAAGATGATGTTCCGCTGGGCCTTGGTGATGACAAGGGGATCGCCGATCGGGCGGCAGCCCTGGGACACCACTCCGCAGATCTCCACCGGCCCGGACAAGGCCACCCCCACGGCGCCGTCGCGGTGAACCTGGTCGTTGAGGATGAGCACGGCCTGGCCGGGGTTCTCGCAGCCGCTGGCCATACCCCCGAATAGAGGTCTGCCGGGATAGCTGCGGTTGAAGTTGGCCAGCACCGCCTGGATGGGCACGGTGAACGGGTCACCGAAAAAGACGAACGAGGGCAGATCATCGGGCGGCACGCCCACCCGCTGCACCCAGGGATCCGAGGGAGTCAGTCCGGCCAGGTCGGCGCCGCTCATGCGGTACGGGGTGAGGCGGACCTCGGGCATCGCGGCCAGCATCAGCGACAGCGCGGGCATGCGCTCATACTCGGCACCGGTGCCGACCACGCCTTCCCCGGAGACGCCCAGAAACACCGCACTTGGAAAGCGTTTGCCCACGGAAGCCGCCAGCCCGGCCGCTTCCTCCTCAAAGTGCGACGTCAGAAAGGCAAAGGCCAGGTCGACACGGGCGTCGCCGAGCTGTTCCCGGGCCTGGTCGCAGAGTTGATTCACCGATCGGTCAAAGTCCTCGACCCGACCCGCGGCGGCAGCGAACTTCATCGCGCGATCCTCATCCTGTGGCGAACTTCACCGGCGAACCATTGTATGGCGATTGCCGCCCGGGAGCGAGTCAGGTTTGACGAATCGCGCCCGGGTCGGAGAAACTGCCGTCTGGCCAAAGCGTTGTCCAACTGTCGATGGTCCTGGTGGAGACCCGCGCGATGTTCACGACGACCGGGACCGGGGCGCGACGCCAAAGGCAAGGAGCAACCATGAAAACGGGCATCCCGATTGGCATCCTGGTGTGCTGTACTGTTCTGCCCGCACCCGCCCAGATGCAAACGACGGCCGAATGGCTGGTCGACCTGGGTCGCGGCTATCCGCTTTCGCAGCAGGCCGGCGTGGCTGATGTCGACGCCGAGTTGACCCTGCTGATCCTGGAGGCGGCAGCCCGCGTCGACCCCAACCTGCCCGAGGCCCACCGCTGGCAGGCGGATCTGCTCGCCGCCCTGGGACGCGACCAGGCAGCCACCGCGGCACTCGAGCGGTATCTTGCCCTGCGGCCCGGCGACGAGTGGGTCTGGCTGAGCTGGGTGGACGCCCGTCTGGCGGCACCGCAGACCGCCGAGGCCCGGGCCGAGTTGTGCCGCACCCTGCTGAAGACGCCCGGGCTTCCCAAGGTCGCATCCAGCCGGCTTCATGAGGATCTGGCCGGCTTCCATCTCAACCGCGGAGATCGAAACGGCGCCGGCGACGAGGCGAACGCGGCGTTGCGCGATGATCCGTTCAATCTCCCGGCGATGCACCTGTCCCTGGAGACGGTGCCGGGAGAGCGGATGGACCACCAGGCGATGCTGCGGCTGCTGCTGGCGTCGCTGCGGACACGGCCGGCGGACGCGGGTCTTGCCTGGCAGACAGCCGATGCCGTGGCGGATGCGGGCATGACCAGGGAGGCGGAGACGTTCTACGCCCACGCGGTGGCGCTCTACGAGAAGTTCTCACCCGGCGGCACACCGCCGATGCTGCACGTGGCCCGCGGCTGGGCCTTGCTGGAGACGCGCGAGCCGGTCCGGGCCCGGGAACAGGCCGAGGCGGCCCTGAAGCGGGGTGACTCCGTGGACGCCCACCTGCTGCTCGCGGAGATCGCCGAACGCGGCGGCGACCAGCCCGCCCACGACAACCAGCTCCGGCTTGCCGCCGCGGCCAATCGTTCGCAGCTCAGACCCGGCAGCGCGGCAACGCCCGACGATCGGGCCGGGGCGGCGTGGCACGACGCCGTGCTGGGCGGGCAGCCGAAGCAGGCGATGACGCTGGCCAGGCAGGCGCTGCAGGAGGCGCCGGAGTCCGCCGCCGCGATCACGGCCATGGGGGCGGCCCTGCTGGCATCGGGTGATGCCGAAGGGGCCGTCAAACAGGTCGCCCCCCTCGCCGGGCACGACCCGCGGGCGGCACTGGTCAGGGCCCATGCCCTCAACAAGCTCGACCGGCATGGCGAAGCGGAGGACGCCCTCCGGGAGGCGCTGAACCTCGGCTCACCGGGCCCGGTTCATGCCATGGCCATGAGCTTGGCGCGGGAATGGAGCTTGAGCGTGCCGACGACCCGGCCAGCCGACGAGGCCCGCGAAGCGGTGCGGAGCTTTCCGCGCGAGGTGCTGGCGTATCCACTCACGCCGGAGCGGTTCCTGAAGGCCACGCTGTCCGTGCCGCCTGAGCTGCCGCCCGGGCGACCGTGGGTGTGCACGCTGCGGCTGACCAATACGGGCCCGATCCCGATCCTGTTCGGCGCCGATCGCATGGTCGCGCCGGAGGTTCTGCTGGCGGTCGAGTCGCGCGGCGACGCGGTGCGCGGCTCGGGTCCGACGCTGCCGATGATCCTTCACGACGCCACGGTGCTTCCGCCCGGCGGCACGTGGGAGGCGCAACGGACGCTGAACATCGGCACCATGCACGCGGCCATGATCGCCACGCCGCAGCAGACCCACCACGTCACGGTGAGCGGGCTGCTGGCACCGGCGTTGTACCTGACCCCGGAGGGCAACGAGCAGTACGCCCCGGCGCCCGGCGGGCTGCTGATCGAGCCGCTGACCTTCCGCCGCACCGGGCTGCTGGCGACGCAGGACAAGGTCGCGGCGATTCTGCGCCAGGCACAGGCTCCGGACATCGCCGTTCGCACCGGTGCCGTTGAACTCCTGGCCATGCTCATCGCCGAGCGGCAGCACCTGGATGCCGGCCGGCTGGGCTACTCCGTGCCCCGCGTCGACGCCCAGGCGTTGCTGGCGACGCTGCTTCAGCGAACCGGGGACGACGCCTGGGAGATCCGCGCACGCCTGGCCGAGTGCCTCCGCTGGTTCACGCTGGAGGCGGGGGGACGAGCCGCGGCGGCCACACTCCTGCGCGATCCGCATTGGCTGGTGCGCGGACTCACGCTGCGGGCGATCGTGGATCACGACGGCGAGAAGTTCCGCCCGGTGCTGGAGCAGTTTGCCCGGGCCGAGCCTGATCCCTGGGTTCGCCGGCTGGCGTCGGCCCTGATCCAGCGGCTCGACCTTGCCGCTTCCGTCGCAAGCCAACCGAGCCCGCGGGAAACGCCGTAGCTGCCTGTGCGGGGTATGGGACAGATTCGGCGGGCGGCACGGAACCGCCGGTACCTACTTCCGCGGCTTGCCCCTGGCGGCCGGGACCGCCTTGTCGGGCTTGCCGGCCGGCTTGCCCTTCCCGTCGGATGACTCCGGCGCGGGTGCCGATGCGGTCACCGCGGCGGCCGCGGACTTTGCATGACCGTTGCCGTTGGCGGCGCTCAGTTCCGCCAGCCGCTTGGTGAGCACGGCGTTGCGGATCTCGGTGAGCAGCTCGGGGTTGTCGCGGACGAACTGCTTGGTGTTCTCGCGCCCCTGGCCCAGGCGGACCTGCCCGTAGCTGAACCACGCGCCGGTCTTGTCGATGATGCCGTCGGCGGCGGCCATGTCGACCAGGTCGCCCTCGGTGCTGATCCCACCCGAGAACATGATGTCGAACTCGGCGGTCTTGAACGGCGCGGCCACCTTGTTCTTGACCACCTTGGCGCGGACATGGTTGCCCACCGCGTTTTCACCTTCCTTGATGGTGGTGACCCGGCGGATGTCGAGGCGGATGGAACTGTAGAACTTCAGCGCCCGGCCGCCGGGGGTGGTTTCCGGGCTGCCGAACATCACGCCGATCTTTTCGCGGATCTGGTTGATGAAGATGACCACGCAGCGGCTCCTGGCGATCACGCCGGTGAGCTTGCGGAGGGACTGGCTCATCATGCGGGCCTGGAGACCGACGTGCTGCTGGCCCATGTCGCCTTCCAGTTCGGCCTTGGGGACCAGGGCCGCGACCGAGTCCACGATGATGCAGTCCACCGCGTTCGAGCGAACCAGCATCTCCACGATTTCCATGGCCTGCTCGCCGTAATCCGGCTGGCTCAGCAACAGCTCGTCGAGCTTGACCCCGCAGCGCTTGGCCCAGGTCGGGTCCAGGGCATGTTCGGCATCGACGATGGCGGCGACGCCGCCGGCGCGCTGTGCCGAGGCGGCCACGTGCAGAGCCAGCGTGGTCTTGCCGCTCGATTCGGGGCCGAACAGCTCGACCACCCGCCCGCGGGGAAGCCCGTGTCCGCCCAGGGCCAGGTCCAGCGACAGGGCCCCGGTGCTCAGGCCGTCGTGGACGACGGCCACGTCGCTGTCCAGCTTGATGATGGCGCCCTTGCCGAAGCTTTTCTCGATCTGGGCCAGGGCCCGGTCGAGGGCATGATCGCGATCGCTGGTGGTGGCGGGAGCGGTTTTCTGTGACATGGCAGGTGTTCCCATCTCAGGTCCATCGGGACGTTCGACGCACGTGTGCGGACGAAGTATACCACCACTTCCATGTTTGGCAAGTGTTAGGTTCCAAAAAAATGAAAAAATGTGCTCCTGCCCCGGTTTTCGGGGGAGGTTTCGGAGCGGGCCGCCGGACACGCCGCGCCGCGTTCCCGGCGGCAGGGGCCGGCCGTGCGGTGGCTTCGATTGGCTTCGTTTTCGGGGCGGGCGGGGCGAAAAACCACATTGGCGGGGTCGAAAACGCGGATTCGATGGGTTCGTTCTCGATGAAAAAAACGGCGGTCGGCGCCCGGCGGCCGGCTTTCAGCCCATGCGGAGGGGCAGTTGCCAGCGACCCGTCGCCGGCTGCTGGTTGCGGGCGTCGGGCGCTGCTGCTCGCGGGCCGGGGTGGGTAGATCGGGTGGTGCGGGCGACGGGTCAGCGGCGGCTGGATACGGTGCATGAACGATTTCCTCCTTGCGGGGAGAACAAAGCGGAGGTTCCGGAAGCGGGGGTGTCCTGCTTCCATCGGAATTGGAGAAACCCGCCGTCTGAGTTACACCGATGGGGATGTACCCGACGGAGGATCGTCCGATGCCGAGAGAGCGACGGGATTTCAGCGGTGGCGGGAGATAGCCATCCTGCGGGCTCACCTGATCGAGATGGCACCCATCTCGGAGGAGTGCGAGATGCACGGGGCGCAGCCGATGAGAGCAGGGTGGAGAGCCGCCGTTCATGCCTGCGCCGGAGGCCGGCCCAGCGCCGTGCCGGCCACGTTGAGCCAGTGCAGGGCCTGCTCGCGGCGCTTCTCGTCGTTGAGCCGGTCGAGGGTGCCCAGCAGGTGGGCCTCGGCCACCTCGTACTGCTGCAGATCCCGGGCGTAGATGATCCCCAGCAGCAGCTTGACGTGCACGGCGTCGGGCCCGGAGGCGTACTGACTCAGGTACTTCTCGTAGGCGGCGGCGGCCTGCGGGTAGCGGTTCATGGTCAGAAGCTGGTTGGCGATGTCGAGCTGCTGGTTGCGCGACAGCACCTGCCGCGCATCAACTTCCAGAAGCTTCTCGTAGAGCAGGGCGGCGGACTCCAGGTCCTGCCTGGCCATCGACTCGGCGATCTGCATGCGCAGGTCAGTCACCCGGTCCAGCCGCGCCGGGGTCATCACCGCGTCGCCCAGGTCGGTCGCCGATACCGGCCGGGCCACCCGCCCGAACTGGGCCCGGGCCCGCTCCTCAGGGTTCTCCAGGCGGGTGCGCAGCCCGCTCCGCTGCAGCCAGCGCCGCCACAGAGCCACGATGTCAAACTGGTCCCGCGGCAGCACCCGCAGCACCAGCATCCCCGCCGCCGCGAAGAACCCGAAGAGGTACCCCGCCATGTGCGCGCCGTGGGCCACGTTGCCCGCGCCGACGATCCCCGGCGCCAGCACGTTGTCCCACAGGATCATCTTCAGCACGATCATGATCATGCTCGGCAGCTCGAACGTGCCGATGAAGAACCACCAGTACAGCAGCGTGATGTGGCTGCGCGGAAACAGCGCCAGGTACGCCGTGGTCACCGCCGCGATGGCCCCCGACGCCCCCACCATGCTCACGTCGGTGAAGTAGCCGTAGCCGGTGGCCGCGAACACGCCGCCGGCCAGGTAGAACATCGCGTAGGGCCCGTGCCCCATCTTGGAGTTCACCGGGTTGCCGAACACCCACAGGAACAGCATGTTCCCGCCGATGTGCATGATGTTGGCGTGCAGGAACTGGTAGCTGAAGAACTGGAACAGTTGCGGATCGGCCCCGTGAAGCTGGAGCAGTCCCAGCCAGCCCCGGGCGAACGGGCGCGGAGATTCCACCCCGCCCAGCAGCAGGTAGATCAGCACGTTCAGCCCGATCAGCGCATAGTTGACCACCGGCGTGCGGCGGACGGACGTATCGGTACCGATCGGAAGCAGCATGGCCG
>CAYVVX010000198.1:0-7027 GCA_964455315.1 uncultured Planctomycetales bacterium
TCGCTGCAGGTTCGTGGGCAACAGCTCGTTCCAGGGCGGCGGAGTCAAGGCGATCGGAAGCCAGGCGACGCTGAGCAACTGCCTGCTGGTTGATAATGCGGTGACCGCTCACGGCGGCGGCGTGTTCAACAGCAACGGGCTGCTTACGGCGGTGAACTGCACGGTGTTCCGCAACATCGCCACGGGAGACGGCGGCGGGCTGTACACCTCCGGGACCGGCGGGCTGGCGCTGGCGAACGACATTCTGTGGGGCAATGACGACCGGGGGAGCGGCGAGCGGAGCCAGGTGTTCCGGAGCAGCGGCGCCGTGAACGTCAACTTCAGTTGCGTGCAGGACTGGTCGGGCGCGTTGGGCGGCGCAGGGAATATCGGCGCCGATCCGCTGTTCGATGCGGTGGAGGTATCGACGGGTCTGCGGCCTGGCGGCGGCTCGTCGTGTATCGATGCGGGCGACAATGATGCGGTGCCGGCAGCGGTTGCCGCCGACCTGGCGGGGAATGCACGCTTCGTGGATGTCGAGGCGGTGGTGGACACGGGCAACGGGGCCGCGCCGGTTATCGACATGGGGGCGTATGAGCTTCAGCCGGTTTCAGACAACGGGGGCGGGGACAGTGGGGGCGATCCCGGCGACGGGGGCGATCCGGGTGATGGTGGCGGCGAAGATCCCGGCGACGACGGTGAGACGGATGGTGGCGACGACACCGGCGGCGGAGATCCTGGCAACGAGGATGAACCCGGCGGCGAAGCCGATCCGCTGGTGATGCTGGAGGAACTCATCCAGGCGACCGCGACTCTGGGACTGCCGGACAAGGTCGCCCGTCAGTTGAGTGAGGCGCTCGAGGGGGTCGTGGACAAGCTTGAGGATGCCAGCCCAGCCAACGACGTTGCGGCGGTGAATAAGCTGGTCGCCTACATTCACCTGGTGGAAGCCCAGCGGGGCAAGAAGATCGCCGTGGAAGCCGCTGATGTGCTGCTGGAGGCGGCAAGCCGGATCGTTTCCGCACTGACGGGTCAGGTGTGAGGTGCCGTGGCGGCCTCGCGGGAAAGCTCCCATCGCCTGGTATCCTGCTTTCCCGCGAGGATTGGGGGATGGGGTGGGTGCGGCCCGGCCTGCGGGGGCTTGGAGCGCATTCAGCCGCGGCTGTCCCGGTGCTTATCCTTCCTTCTTACCCTGAAGAACGGCTCAAACTTGCGGCGGGCCAACTCGATCCAGGGGATTAAGTCGTGCTCCGCGAGATACTCACGTTTCGTTGATTCTTCCGAAGCTTCCGTGAAATACGCGTCCTCGTACACGTTCAAGTAGTGATACGGGACTTCACACCACCAGTCGCCGCTGATTCGGTCGAGATACTCACCGGCCTTGAGAAGGAACGTCGCCCATGACAACTCGCGCCGTTCATGTCGCAGCCAGAGGCAGGCAACATGGAACTTATCGTCGTCAGGATAGTGATAGATGGGTTCACTGGAGAGATACTCCCAAACCGCGTTAACCTGGTCTGCATGAGATGACTTCGTCGCAAGATCGCGCAACCAACTTGGCGGGGTGTCGGTTGTCGCGATCAACTCCTGAGCCCAGGGTTGGGTGTAGGAGCAGTCGATCAGGCCCGCCTCAAGCATCTCGAACACAAAGTTCATGTCCTGCTTGCTGGGAATCTCGCCGGCCATTTGATGGTCCCCTACTGCATTCGGATTTGAAGCCGCTTCAGAAATAGTATCACCGCGTCCGTCGGTCAAGGCGAAATGGGAGGATCAGTTCGGCGAGTCGATCTCATCGCGTGCGGCTGTCCGTAACGCCCGGTTTCCAACGACGACCTTACAGGTAAGCTGCGATCCCCCGGGCCGATCACCTCATGATGCCTCGGGGCGTTCAGCCCGTGTCGGCTTGACACGGGAACGCCGAGCTATAACATGTACGGCCTGTATTACTTTGAGATTACCCTTTCGGGTCAGGAGAGACCATGAGCAGCCTGTACGAAACCCTGGGTGGCCAGCCCGCCGTGGAGCAGGCCGTCGAGAGTTTTTACCGCAAGGTGTTGACCGACGACCGGATCAGCCGCTTTTTCGATGACGCCGACATGGACCGTCAGATCGCCAAGCAGAAGGCCTTTCTGACCATGGTTTTCGGCGGGCCGGCCAGCTACTCCGGGCTGGACATGCGCCAGGGCCATCAGCACCTGGTGGCCCGCGGGCTCAACGATTCCCATGTGGACGCGGTCATCGAGCTGCTCGGCGAGACCCTGCGCGAGATGGGCGCTGACCAGGCGGCGATCACGAAGGTGGCGGCGATCGCCGAATCGGTGCGTGACGATGTGTTGAACCGGCCCGCCCCGGGAAAGCCCAACTGAGCCGCGGCGGTCGGCCCTGACTGCCGGCGGATGCAGGGCCCGTGCGGTCGGCGATGACCCCTTCGCGACGGACGCAGGCTTCCACACACCCAACCCGACCTTCAATAGCCCATCAGACGGGCAGACGGATTCCCCGTGTCCATGATTCACTACCAGTCCCGCTCCCTGGAGCGGTCGCCGGAAGAGACGGTGTTGCAGTGCCTGCGGCGGCACGGCATCGTGGTTCCGAGTTCGTGCGAGGCCGGCGCGTGCCAGTCGTGCCTGATGCGCGTGGTGGAGGGCGAGCCGCCAGCTCAGGCCCAGTTGGGGCTCAAGGACGGGCTTCGGCTGCAGGGGTATTTCCTGGCCTGCCAGGCCCGCCCGGAGCAGGATCTTTGCGTGGTGCTGCCGGACGCCGATGCCGTCCAGGTGCCCGCGACGGTCACCGCGATCGACAGTCTCAGCGCTGACGTGGCCCGGGTGCGATTGAAGGTCGATAGCGGCTTTGAATGCCGCGGGGGGCAGTTCCTCAGCCTGGTTCGCGGCGACGGGCTGGTCCGCCCGTACTCCATCGCCAACCTTCCCGACGAGGACGGCGCGCTCGAACTGCACGTTCGCCGTACCCCGGGCGGGGCCATGAGCGGCTGGATTCACGACCAACTGCGGGCCGGGGATCGCCTGCATATCCGCGGTCCCGCGGGAGACTGCTTCTATGTCGCCGGGGAGCCGGCCGCGCCCCTGCTGCTGGTGGGCACGGGTACCGGCCTCGCGCCGCTGCATGCCATCCTCCGCGATGCCTTACGGCACGGGCATCACGGGCCGATCGTGCTGATGCACGGGGCCCTGGGCATGGACGGGTTCTACCTGGTCGAAGAGCTCGCCGAGCTGGCGTCGCGTCACGGCCGGCTGACCTACCTGCGCTGCCTGCCGGAAGGTGATGCGGCTGACGGCGTGACCATCGGGCCGATCGATGCCCTGGTGAGGCAGCACCTGTCGAACCCGGCCGACTGGCGGATCTACCTCTGCGGGAACCCGGCGCTGGTATATGATCTGCGCAAGAAGGTCTTCCTGGCGGGGGCGAGCATGAAGCGCATCCATTCGGATGCGTTCCTGTCCGCGCCGCGGTAGCGGAGGTACGCTGGAAGGCCGGCCTGGCGTTCGGAACCCGGTTGCAGTGGCCTGATATTGGAGTGTGCGCGTGCCTGATGATGCGAAGCGATCATTGGCCGGGGCGGATGAAGGTATCGCCAGATCCTCCACCACGGAGGGGTTGCCGGTGGCTCCCTCGCTGGGCCCCGCGCTCGAAGCCGCACACCTTCCCCCGCACCGGACCGCCGTCGATCGCCGTACCCTGTGGCTGTGTGGGATCGGCATCCTGCTGGGCATCGCCGGCGGGATATGTGCGCAACTTCTCATGGGCCTGATCGGGCTGATCACGAACCTTTGCTTTTACGGCAGGGTATCGACCGAGATGGTTTCGCCGGCGGGGCATCAACTCGGCTGGCTGGTGATCTTCGTTCCGGTGGTCGGCGCGGTCATCATCGGATTCATGGCCAGGTACGGGTCGGCGGCGATCCGCGGTCACGGCATCCCCGAGGCAATGGAGACGGTGCTCACGAAGCAGAGCCGGATCCCCGCCCGGGTGACGCTGCTCAAGCCGTTGTCGGCGGCGATTTCGATCGGCACCGGCGGCCCGTTCGGCGCCGAGGGGCCGATCATCGCCACCGGCGGCGCCCTGGGATCCCTGCTGGGACAGATTATCCCGGTGACTCCGTCGGAACGTAAGACGCTGCTGGCGGCCGGTGCCGCGGCGGGGATGGCCGCGACTTTCGGCAGTCCGCTCTCCGCCGTGCTGCTCGCGGTTGAGCTGTTGCTCTTCGAGTATCGCCTGCGATCATTGATACCTGTCGCGTTCGCGAGCATCACTGCCGCGGCGATGCGCATCAGCCTCGAGGGTGCCGAGCCTGTCTTCGCCATGCCCGACCTCACCCAGCCGGTGGGGGCGGCGCTGGCCGTCTATGTGCTGATCGGGGCCATCGTGGGCGTGTGCACGGTCGGGGTGACCCGGGTGGTTTACGCCGTCGAGGACGGGTTTGAGCGGCTGCCGATTCACTGGATGTGGTGGCCGGCCATCGGCGCCGTGGCCGTCGGGCTCATCGGGCGCTTTGTGCCGCACACGCTGGGCGTGGGCTATGACAACATCAGCAATATCATTTCGGGCAGCCTGACGGTGCAGACGATGCTGCTGCTGTGCGGCGCGAAGTTCATATCCTGGGCAATTGCGCTGGGCAGTGGAACCAGCGGCGGCACGCTGGCGCCGCTGTTCACCATCGGCGGCGGGATCGGCGCCCTGCTCGGCGCGGCCTGTGTGCGGCTGTTCCCGCAGGCCGGCGTGGACGTCCGCATCGCGGCGCTGGTCGGCATGGCGGCCATCTTCGCGGGCGCGTCGCGGGCGCTGCTCGCGTCGGCGGTTTTCGCGTTTGAGACGACGCTGCAGCCGTTGGGGCTTTTGCCTCTTCTGGGGGGATGTTCGGCGGCCCACCTGGTCTGCTGTCTGCTTTCACGGGAAAGCATCATGACCGAGAAGATCGCCCGCCGGGGCATTCGGGTTCCCACGGAGTATCTCGCGGATCCGCTGGACCAGTTGCTGGTGAGCGACGTGGCGTGTCGGGACGTGGTCTCCCTGGATGGCGACAAGCGTGTCGCGGAGGTGCTGGAATGGGTGCGCGGAGGCTCCGCGGCCAGCAGCCATCAGGGATTTCCCGTGGTCGGCGCGTCGGGGGAGGTGCTCGGCGTGTTGACGCGCCGCGACCTGTTCAACGCGGACCGTCCCGGCGACCGCCGCGTTGCCGAGCTCATTCATCGTCCGCCCTGCCTGGTCTATGCGGACTGTACTCTGCGACAGGCGATGGATCACATGCTGAAACATGACATTGGCCGGCTGCCGGTGGTTTCGCGGGAGCGGCCTTACGAACTCATCGGCATCATGACTCGCAGCGATCTGTTGTCCGCATATCGCCAGCGTCTGGATGAGGCGGGTATGAACCAGCCGGCCGGCGAGAAGTGATCTGAAACCGCTGACGGCGCGGAAACTCCAGTCAATGTGATTCCGCGGATGTTCTCAGGTTCCCCCACACCGCCTCCTGCGTCTCCCGGCTCACGCCGACGACCCGCTCCAGGTACGCTTCGATCCCGCCGGCTTCGTCGATGGCTTTGAAAAGCCCGTTCAGTGCGTCGACGTTGCCGCCCTTCCTGACCTGCTCCGAGAGGCGGAAGTCGGCCAGGATATTGTCGCGGTCGACGCCCAGCCGGCTGAGCAGCAGGGCGGACATCACCCCGGTGCGGTCGGTGCCGCCGGCGCAGTGGTAAAGGACCGGGTAGCTGCCCGGATCGGCCAGGATGTCGAACGCCTCGCGGTAGGCTTCTGCGTTCTCGGGGATGCCCTGGACGTAGAACTGGTCCTTGGGCACGTCCGAGCGGAAGCTCATCGGGCAGCCGCGGACCTTCGAGGCGAGCTGCACCGCCCAGACGTCGCCGCCGAACAGCGGCCAGGGGGTGAGCCGGTTGCAGAAGTCGATGACGGTGGTGATGCCGAGCTTGCGGTAGGTGTCCTCGCCGGCGGGCGAGAGGCGGTTGAGCTTGGCGGAGCGGTAGATCATCCCACGCTTGACGAAGCCGCCGTCGGCGGTGGGATAGCCGCCGGCGTCGCGGGTGTTGGCGGCGCCTTCGACATGCACCCAGCGCTGCGCGTCGCCGTCGGCCGGCGGCGGGGTGATGACCAGCGGCCCGCGCGGAATCGAGCCGACGCCGACCACGGCCACCACCAGCACGATGGGGGCGGCGATGAGCAGGCGGCGGCGGGCGGGGCGGGAAATCTTCATGGTGTCAGCATCTTCTTCAAGGATCACCCAACCGGGAAGCCTCTGCACGCCGCGAGGGTGTTCCGCGGATGCCGGCCGGGCCGCTCCGTGCTCGCCCGGCGGCGGGCATTCCGGCATTGTAGCCCTCTGCCCCGACCCTGACGACCCGCCGCGGCATGGCGACGTACTTGTCCGCCTGCCGCCCGGCGGCGTAGAATCATCGCGGAAAGATCGCGTCGACCGACCTTCAGTGGGGAGCACGCGTGAATCTGATCGCGGCGTGGGTGGGCATCCTTCTCGGTTTCCTGAGCGGGACCGCGGCGGGTTTGTTCTTCCACCATGAGCAGTGGCTCGGCGGCTATCCCTCGTGGCGGCGAAGGATGGTGCGGCTCGGGCACATCTCCTTCTTCGGGCTGGGGTTCATCAACCTCGGCTACGCTCTGACGCTGCGAGCCCTCGATCTGCCCGCGCCGCATCCCTGGCCGGCATGGCTGTTCGTCGTCGGGGCCGCCACCATGCCGCTGGTCTGCTACCTGTCGGCGTGGAGGAAGCCGCTGCGCCACCTGTTCGCCGTTCCCGTGCTCAGCCTCGTCGTCGGAGGGATCATTTTCCTCTTCGGGGATCTGCTGCCATGAGAATCGGCCTGGTGGCGATGAGTGGCGTCCGCGCGTTCGACAAGGAGTTGATGGATTTCGGGTTGACCCTGCCCGGCTTCGTCGAGCGGAGCAGGGTGGTCGCGTCGCTGCCCAGCCTGGGGCTGCTCACGCTGGCCGGCATGACCCCGCCGGACCACGAGGTGGTCTACCGGGAAGTGGCCGACTTTGAGGGCGACCTGAGCGGGCA